>CAZUJO010000170.1:0-7835 GCA_964619995.1 uncultured Leptospiraceae bacterium | reverse complement strand
CGACACAGATGAAGTGAATGCTTTTTCCTGCCCCGGAGGGTATGTTCTCCTTACGAAAGGCGCGCTGCGATCCATGAAAGATGAAAGCGAACTTGCCTTCGTGATCGGCCATGAAGTATCCCACATAGCCCTTCTGCATTCAGGCAACTTTCAAACGAGCGGCGGACTGATTGATTTTATTTCCGGTCTGCTCGGTGCGGGTGCAACCGTGGTGAACAGCGCAGTCCGTCAGAACACGGAGCAGCTGTCGGAATTGCTTCTTGAAAAAGGACGCCAGAAGGATCTGGAGTTCGAGGCGGACCGCGCTGGAATCGTCCTCGCCGCCTCGCTGGGTTATGACCCTGGAGCCGGCGCCGCTTACCTCGAACGGGTTGCCGCAATGGAGCAGGCCGCGACGCTCACGAAAACCCATCCGGCCGCGGCCGATCGTGCGGCGCTAATGAAGCAGTTTATACTTGAGCAGGGTTATTCTCGTAATGAGATCCCTCCGGACAGCGGGGGGTTTTACCGGGCTCTATCCAGATTACAGGCAGGCCAACAATGACGCGACTACTGGTTGCATGCGTTTTCAGCGCAATCCTGGTTTCTTCTCCGGAACATTTGAGCGCGGATGACTATCACAATGTGAACGGCTTCTTTGGTGAAAGGGCTGCAGGCCTTGCCGGCGCATACACTGCCATCGCAGATGATCCTTCCGGCGCTTATTACAATCCTGCCGGAATTGCATTTGCGTACGACAATTTCATCTCCATATCCGCAAGCACCTATCGGGAAACCCGGAAGTCTTATGTGGATGTGTTTGGACCGGACCAGAGCTATTCGCGGACGTCCCGCACGTATCTGCCGAATTTTTTTGGCGCGGTGAAGAGCTTTGGCGACTATCGGTTCGGTTTCTCAATCGTCAGTCCGTCAACCGATGACTACGATCAGGCAGACCGCATTCTCTTTCCTCTGTCCCTCGGAAAGATTTCCAGTTTCGGAAACGATTACACTGAGAAAAATACATCGCTGCTTGCGGGGCCGACTCTGGCTCGTTCGTTTGGCTCGCGCTTTTCTCTCGGATTGAGTCTCTTCTATCTTTACGATTCGAATCGGATCACCACCAGTCAGCTTGTATCGAGGAAGGACGGCACGTATCTTTCGACAGGAATTACGGACCGTCGGCGCACCATGGGCATTGAGCCTGTGCTCGGTCTTCAGTACATGCCCGAGGATTCTCTTTCGATCGGATTTTCGCTTCGGCGCCCTATCGTGACTTCGGAGTCGCGCCAGAAGTCCGGTCTCATCAATGACTCTTCCGGCACTGCCGGAGGTTTAACGCTCTCGCAGAGCACAACGAATGCTTCGGCCGCGGGAAACTCCGGCTCTGTGGTTGTGGGCCCGCCCGAGAACGGGGGAATCCCGCCGACGATGGAGCTCAGATCAGGAGTGGCTTTCTTTCCGTCCCGTTATCTGCTATTGAGCGGTGATTTTATCTACACGACCGGCTATCGCAAAGAAATCGACAGAACGCAGGCAGACGTGAATGGGGACGTGTATCTCAATCCCCGTGAAGTCCAGTCCCTCACGCGGCGTCCTGTCAGCAATGTTGCCGTTGGTGTAGAATACTATATTACTGAAAACTTTGCGATCCGCGGCGGATCCTTTACAAACAACGCCAACACATACGACATCCGCTGGGCAGACGGGGCTCTCGCAGCGCTGGCTCGCAATGCGTCCCGCAACTACTACAGGGTGTCCACATCTTCAGCGACCGGTCTCTACTATAATATTCCCGGCACGGAACCCCTGGAAAGATTTGAGCACGTTAACCTGCGCGGATACAGCATTGGCTTTTCCTGGGGAGATGCGAGGTCGTCCCTGACGTTCACATACGTGCTCGAGGCCGGCAAGGGTGTTTCGCAGATCGATTCCTCCCAGGCGCCTCAGAAGTTGATTTATCGATCCTCGACGGTCTATCTGGTGGCCAGTACACGAACATGAAAATGGACCGGAAGATACTTCTTGGAATCATTGCAGGCGTCCTGCCTTTCCTGCTGGTTGTGCCGCTCGGTTTCACGGGGAGGCTCGATGGTCTTGAGAGCACGCTTCTCGACTGGCGGTACAGGTTCGTAAATCCGGCACACGATCATTCGAAAGAGGTGATCATACTGGATCTCGATGAGGCCACTCTGAGCGCCTACAAGAAGGATAAGAGATTCGGACGCTGGCCGTGGAAACGCGATGTGTGGGCTCCGATTCTCGCGTACGTGGCCGACGGCGCGCCCCGGATGATCTTTTTCGATATCATGTTTACTGAGGCTTCGCCGGAGGATGATTCGCTGGCCGACATCACCGCACGCATTCCCAATCTATCGCATGCCCTGAAATTCCGCGCGGACGCGGAAGCCGCTCCGGAATCGGTGCCGGAGGAGATTGCGCGGCTTGCGTATCCAGTGGAATCGCAGGGCGCTCCTTTTAAACGTTATACGGCAATGGATTATCCGGTAGGCCGAATCGGCGGGGCGGCCTCATCGGCGCATTCGGTTACGCTCTGGACAGATCGGGACGGAGTTTCGCGCCTCGCTGAGCCGGTATTCATGTTTGAGGGCAGGGCATATCTGTCTCTTCCTCTGGCGGCTTACATTTCCACTCTGGATCCGGGCGCGAAAATCAGCCAGTCTCCCGATGAACTTTTCATATCGGGCACGCGCAACGGCGTGCCGGAATTCCGCCGCGCACAGCTCGAGAACGGCCGCATTCGCATGCACTACTATCCTGCCTGGGTCTATGAATCCACGGCAAAAGATTCTCTGCACCGCATTTCCATGAGCGGCGTGATTGATTCGATTCGTTCGATTGAAGAATCCGAAAGCAAAGAAGCAAATATCGGAGCGCTGAACGTAAAGGTGCCGCGCGACGTGTTTCAGGATAAGATCGTGATCGTCGCGGTTTCTGCGTCGGCCACGTTCGATGAGAAGATCACGCCCTACGGTGCAGGACCTGGATACATCCTGCACGCGACGATGATTTCAAATCTGCTCGGGAATCATTTTCTTCGCCGCATCCTGCCTTTCTGGGGATTTCTCGCCGCTGCGGCGCTGATGATCGGAACCGGGTTTTTTGTTCTGCAGTACAATCAGATGGTTGTGCGAGTGATTGTACCTCTCCTATTGTTCGCGCTCTCGATCGGGTTAATCCTGTTTGCCTTTTCAAAGGACATTGCATTTTTCATGATTCCGCTCCCGCTCACCTTTATTCCCGGCTATCTGGGAATGCTCGGCGTGCTGAGCTACTTCGAAGGCGCCGAGAAGCGGCGCTTTCGCGGAGCCATGGCGAAATATCTTTCGCCGGATGTTCTTGAAGAAGTTATGAAGCGCGGCGAGCTGAAAGCTGAAGTGGGCGAGCGACGCCATATAACGGTATTGTTTTCGGATGTGCGTAGTTTCACAACGATCTCGGAAAACATGGATCCGGCGCAGGTTGTCGAGATTCTCAACGAATATTTTTCGCGGATGGTCAGCATTATCTTTGAGAACCGCGGAACTCTGGATAAGTTTATTGGAGATGCCATCATGGCCTTCTGGGGCGCGCCCATCGCGCGCGCGGACCATGCGATGCTGGCGGTAAAGTCTGCGCTTGCCATGGTCGACTCTCTGCGCGATTTGAATGCCGCGTTCGTGCGGCGCGGAATTGAGCCGCTTGCCATGGGCATTGGAGTTCATACGGGAGAGATGATTGTAGGAAACATCGGATCGGACCAGCGGCTCGATTACACTCTCATCGGCGACAATGTAAACCTTGGATCGCGGATGGAAGGGCTGACGAAGCAATACGGCGTAGAAATCCTGATCTCTGAATCAACAAAGGCAGAGCTGGGCGGTGAGCTGCCCGCGCGCATGATCGATATGGTCGCCGTCAAGGGCAAGTCCATCCCGATCGCCGTTTATGAGCCGCTTTCAGAGAACACGTATCCGGGTATTTCCACCCGAGAGGTGGAAGCCAGATCAATCCAGGCATTCAACCATTACAGAAATCGCGAATGGGAGGCTGCAAGGGCTCTCTACCGCGAGCTGCTCCGCGCGCGCCCGGGCGGCGACCGGACGGCAGAAATGCTGATCCGGCGATGCGATGACTACGAGGCATCCCCGCCGCCTGCTGACTGGGACGGATCCTTTACAATGCGAAGCAAGTAGTCAGCGAACTTTTTCCAGAAACGCGACTACATATCCGGACGGAATCACGAGGCCGATTCCGGAAGTGCCTCCGTAGGAAGCCCGGAGAATTCCAATCACCCGTCCGTCTTCGGCGTAGACGGCTGCACCGGAAGTTCCGGGAAATCCGATCCCCTGAACCTGGAGGAATGGAACGCCTGCGAACTGAGGATCAAGCCCCGTTCGATTCGTATGCGAAACATGCCCGTAGAGCGTGCTCATCGAGAGCCCGAAAGGAGAAGCAATCGTCATCACGGATTCCCCGGCTTTCACTTCTTCGCGCGGTTTCCACAAATCAGGCGGGAAGGGCGATGCATCTAGAGATCGCTCCAGCTTGTAAATACGGAGATCAAAATGTGACGGGGACGAAACCTCAAGGATGCGCACATTGCCGGATGACGTCTGCGCAAACCACTCGGCTTCTTTTGAAAGCTGATCGGGGAGCACATGTGCACAGGTTAAGATGGTCTGCGAATCGAGAAGGAATCCGCTGCCCGTTGCGAGCGAAGAAGAGCCTGCATGAATGGAGACAGCGCGCGCTCCAGCCCTTGCGGCCGGGTTAGAGCAGGAGAGGACGGCCAGAACGAGAAGAATGTGCGCGCGCATATCAGGCGCCCAGGCGGTCTTTCCAGAGATCCGCGTTCTCTGCCGCATAGCTCCTGCCGACTTCGACAATCGCGTCCATGGACGTCCATTCCAGAAGCCCGAATGGATCGACCGGAAGACGAGCGTAGATTGTGGCGTCCTGGCGGGCCTGCTTCACTTTCAGAACACTGCCGATCATCGTCGAGCGCATGAGTATGTTTCCGAGCGACGGCAGCTTCGTCCGCTTCGAAGGCGGCCGCAGGCGATTGCCGAGCATTTTCAAAAAACCGGGCGCAACGGATGTGGAGCGAACCCCCAGGAACTGTCCATAGGCTTCGTCTTCAGGCATCTTTGCATCCGAAACATCGACTGCGAGAATCCGGTGTGCGCCGAGTTTCCGCATAACGTCCACGGGAAGGTTGTTCAGGAGTCCTCCGTCCACAAACAGGTGTCCGTCTTCGTAAAGAGGCGGAGCAATTCCGGGCAGAGAGGAGCTCGCGCGCATGGCCTTCCACAACGGACCTTTCATAAAAACAGCTTCTGTGGAAATAGTCAGGTCGCAGGCCACGGCTGCGTACGGCAGCAGGAGATCTTCAATGCGAACGTCGCCCACGGCTTCCTGGATGGTCCGTGAATATCTGCGGCCGCGGACGAGCGAAACAAAAGGAAATGTATAATCGTTCAGCGGATTCTGGGTCACCGCCATTTCCCGAATCGTGGCTTTGAGCTGATCCGGGTCCTGCAGCGCGGCGTATATGCCCGAAACAATGGCCCCGGCGCTCGTGCCGCATAAAAGATCGATCGGGGTGCCCGCGTCGCGCAGGGCCTGGATGACGCCGATATGAGCGAGACCTCTTGCGCCGCCGCCGCCGAGCACCACGCCCACGGATTTTCCGCTGATGGCGCGAGCAAGGCGTTCCATGTCCTCGGGCGTCTGCTTTCGGACATGGTGGTGCCGCGAGGCCGGGTGTGCTTTTAAGAACTTCTCAGTTTCCGAGCCAGTTCGCGCGCCGCGGGGCTGCAGCAGAACAAGCCGGCTCTCACCGGCCACGTTTCGTCCTGCATCGCCTAACAGTCGTAATTCGGGAGCGGTAGGCATCGCCTGGTCTTTTACATCTGCGACGAGAAGCATCAGGTCGGCCTGACGCATGCAGCTCTCGTTCCAGAGCGGCTCATCGTGGCTGCCCTGCAGAATCAGGAAGTCAGCCTTTTCTTCCTGCTGGGAGAACCATACGAACATCTCATGCCGCGGATTGTCCGGATCAATTTTCGAAATCGGCACTCCAATGCCGTGCTCGAGATCCTTCGACCGGCATAACAGCGTGCGGCTGGTCCGCGCCATCGCCTGATTGAGTTCGTGCGCGAAGTCCTCAATGTTGACGGAAGAGCTGACGGGTATGACTGCAATTGCGGAATACGTGGTTTCTTTTCCGAGCGGAGCATTGCGCGTCATGCGGTCCGCCAGCGTGCGCGTGAGCGCAAACACGGCCTTCGGAGATTCTTTCAGGAGGCGCTGGACAGAAATGTCCGGCAGCTTCACGAGTTCGCAGTCGCGCAATGCTGTTACGGTGGCGGATCGTTTTTCGCCCGTGAGGATCGCGAGTTCCCCGATGAGTTCGCCCCGGCCAAACGTGCCGCTTCGAATCAGCGCGCCCTGCGCATCCTGCGCCTGGAACGCGAGCCTGCCGCCGAGAACGACGTAGAGTCCATCGGAAGGATCGCCCTGCTTCATGAGATCATGGCCGGCTGGAAGATGCAGCCATACAAGATGCGATTCGATTTCGCCGAGCACGGCGCGCGGCAAAGCGGCGAAGAGCGGGACGGTCCGCAGAAACTCGAGAAGGTCGCGTGATACGGGTCGGTATTTTTCGCGGTGCGTATCTTCGTGACGGCGCGTGATGAGCTTTGCGAAGAATTGAATTTCTTCCGGATGATCTGCGAGAAGCTTTTGAAAGTGATCGCGCGAAAGAGAAAGAACGTTTGAATCCTCAATGCACTCGACCGTCGCATAGCGCGGTTCATCCGTGAGAAGAGCCGCTTCGCCGACAATTTCGCTCGGGCCCACTTCGCCCAGGATGTGTTTGGTTCCGTCGCTCAACGTGCGCACAGCGCGAAGCCGGCCGGACGCGACGAAGTAAAGCCTGTCTCCAGGGGCTCCCTGCTGAAAGAGAGCCTGACCGGCCGGGAGCTCAACCGGCATAAGGACGCGCGCAAGCATCTTCATGGTGCGCCGGTCGAGCCTTCGCAGCAGTTCATTGCTGCGAAGGAAGTCAACAACGGAGATGCCGTTTTCGCGAAACCACTGGAGCTTCATCGTGGACCAGAATCCGCGGCGCGCGCCGGCAGGGAAAGATCAAATCATCTAAACCGACCCGGCAAGCATTGGGAAAACATGGAGAACGAGGTCGGCTGCGAAATGCGCGGCCATGGCCGACTCAAGCCCCCTTCGGTAATAGAGAAATCCAAATACGACTCCGCCAAGACCATTCAGGATGATCGCGCGCAGAACGACCATGGGCGTGATCGGCACAAGGAGCGATGTTGCCGGCAGATGCCCGAGTCCAAAGAGAAGCGCGGTGAGCAGATTCACAGTCCAGAAAACAGCCTGACTCGTGCCTTCTTTCGCCGCAGTCGCATTTCCGGTGATACGATTTCCCACCCATGCGAAGAGCGACAGGAGTCCGAGGCGCAAGAGGATCTCTTCGTTGATTCCTCCATAGAATGACGCAAGGAGTCCTTTCCACGCGGCAGGATTCGCAGCCGGTCCTGCGAGCGCGGAGGCGCCGAGCGGAGCAAGCAGCGGGCGAAAGACCAGTCCGTCGAGCATGAGAATGACGAGTCCAGCCCCGGTTCCGCTCGCGGCGGCGACGAGAAGCCACCGGGGCCAGGACGGAGGCAGAGCCTCCTTCGAGAGAAGCGATCTCAAAATCGGCAGATCGAATCCCGTCCGGCGAGCAGCCCACAGACCGCCCGCAATCGCTGCCGCGAAAAGAAGACTGCTCTGCACAACCTGAATGATAAGTACCACGCTCAAAGGAAGCGGTCCGCTTGAAAGCT
>CAZUJO010000169.1:0-7899 GCA_964619995.1 uncultured Leptospiraceae bacterium | reverse complement strand
AGCTCATCGTCCGCGTCAATCCACGGATTCTCAAATGCCTTCAGCAGATCGCGGAGGTCGACAGGCAGTTCTGCAAGAAAATGACTGAGCGTTTCCTGTCCGACCTTCTCGGACAGAAGGTCCATGAATCGCTGGAACCGTATGGAATTAACTGTGCCTGTCTTCAACGCCCACAGACTGCGCCCTGCGGGGTCCGGGGAAAGACATTTTTAGCCGGCCGCGCAGGCCCGCACAAATGAATCGAAGAGCCTTTGCTGGACCGGATCGCGCGCCGCGCTCATCTCAGGGTGCCACTGAACGGCGGCGAACCAGCGGTGACCCTTGAGTTCGAGCGCCTCGATCACTCCGTCGGCCGCGGTGGCCGTCACGACCAGGCCCGGCGCTGGATTTCGAACAGCCTGATGATGCCAGGAAACCACATCGCATCTTGAGGCGCCGAGCGCGCGATGCAGCAAAGAGTCCTGGATTATGTCGACTGAATGCACTTTGCCTTCCTTCATTTCTGGATCGCGATGGACTATGGCCGTCCCGAATTCGTCCGGGACGTGCTCGACGAGTCCGCCGCCGAGCGCCACGTTCACGACCTGGATTCCGCGGCAGATGGGCATGCATGGTTTGGAAGAATGAGCGGCGAGGCGGGCCAGAGCGATTTCGTACTCGTCGCGTTCCTTGCTGATGCCATAGATCGATTCGTGCGCGCGCCCTTTGTACAGAGCAGGATCGATATCGCCGCCTCCGGAGAGAATCAGGCCGTCCAGGCGCTCAAATGTTTCTGCCGGATTTCCGGCAGGCGGCACAAGAACGGGAAGGCCGCCGGCGCGGAGCACAGCATCGACGTATTCATGTGATTGTCCGTATTTCTCATCCGCAAGGGGTTTCGTCGTAATTCCAATCAAAGGTTTCATAAATTGAATTGATTCGTGCGACGTTCCACGGATAGTCAGGCGTGCGTCTCTGCCTACTGGATTTCAATGTCTGGTCCGGTTTGACCTACCAGGGACTGTTCCACATGCGCAGCTACGGCGATGAGGCCTATCGCATGCGCCGGTATCGATCTATGATCGAACAGATCCACAGACTGGATCCCGACGTTGTCTGCCTGCACGAGCTCAATCCGGTTCCCGAGATGGCCCACCGGGTTGCTCGCGATCTGGATATGGATGTTTACTGGCACATTCACCTGGCGGGCATTCGGCTCGGCCCGGTCGGGATTCCATGGAATCTGCGCGAAGGAGACGCAGTCTTCGCGCGCCGGAGCCTTCAGCTGAAACCGATCGGGCGCAGGCAGCTCAGCGGCGGGTGGATCTCATCATTCGCGAGTTTCAATGTGCAGGATGCAACGCAGGTCCTCGGCGTATCGCTCCAATGCGGCGCGCGTACAGTGCCTGTATTTACGACGCACTGGCATGCCGGCGTGATTCCTGGTCCTGACATTGAAGAGCGCGCAAAGCGGATTCATGAACAGGAAGGCGTGCCCATGCAGCAAATCGAACGCGCGCTTGCGCAGATGCGCGAAAATGCGGAGATTCGTCTCAGCGAAGCGCGCAAAACCGCGTCCTTTCTTGCGGAACATTCAAGCGGGTTTGCCCTGCTCTCCGGCGATTTCAACTCGAGCTCGGATTCGCCGGAAATTCGGCATCTGCTGGACTCCGGTCTGCGCGACACCCTGGCCGAGTTACACGATGATCCGGGCCCTACGTGGAATTTTGCCGAGAACGATCACCAGCAGAAGTTTTATTCGGACTTCGACCCCGATCTGTATCTGAGATTGAACTACACGAGGCTGAAGATCCCTCACCGTCTGGATTATGTCTTTTACCGTCCGGCGCCGGACGCGCGCCTCGTGCGAAGCGAAATCGTTCTCAAAGACCGCGTTGACTCTTTCCAGGCGAGCGATCATTTTGGAGTGCTTGCTGAATTTGAAGTTTAGGGCTCGAGCAGTATGATGGGCTACGGACCTCTCATGACGATGTACCTGACGGTACTGGCTCTGGCCGGCTGCCTCTGCTTTTTTCTTTCGCTGCGCGCCCTGTTTCATCTCAGGCACCGCGGTTTCTGGGCGTTCGCTCTCGTTCAGTTCGGAATGGCCTGGTGGATTGCATGCTATCTCGGCGAGGAGCTTGCGGCTCCAGAAGACAGACTGATCTGGTTTGAGTTGAAGTTCGTCGGAATCGGATTGATTGCGCCGGCCTGGATGATCTATACTACGTATCATGTGGGCAGGCCTTTGAAGCCGTGGCTCAGGATTGCGCTCTTCTGGGAATGGCTCGCCCTGATTCCTGTCATTTTCACCAACGAATCGCATCACATGCTCTATCGATCGGTTTCGTGGGTCGG
Source organism: uncultured Leptospiraceae bacterium (assembly GCA_964619995.1). Taxonomy (GTDB): domain Bacteria; phylum Spirochaetota; class Leptospiria; order Leptospirales; family Leptonemataceae; genus JAEUSB01. The sequence goes on along the minus strand of CAZUJO010000169.1, from coordinate 5,562 downwards.
CGAGATCACTGCGAAGAACGGACCGCTTGCGCTGATTCACATCGTCTGGAACTACTGCCTGCTCCTCGGAGCGACCGTTACGCTGATCCGCTTCGCGTTTCGATCCGAGGGAGCCCGACGCCGGGAACTCATGGCCCTGGTCGGCGCGGGAATTCTGCCGTGGATCGGCAGTATCGGGAACGAATTTCTGAAAATGGACAACGATCTTCGCGCCTTTATTCCTCTCAATCCAACCCTGCCCGGCTTTGCGCTGAGCAGCCTCTTTACTGGATGGGCTGTGCTCCGTTTGCGGATTCTCAATCCGATTGCCATCGCTCGCGAACACCTTTTCGACACAATGGCAGACGCGCTTGTGATTCTCGATGACCGCGCGGTGATTGCAGATGCAAATCAGGCCGCAGAAGTGATGCTTCGCACGAAATCCGCGGCCCGACACTGGCGGCTTTCCGGCGAGCGCGCGGAAGTTGCTTTTGCTCCCTGGCCGCAGATTGCGGACCGGCTGGATCCAGAGAAAAGGACGCACTGCGAAATCTGGGTTGAAGCGGAGAATGGAAAGCGGTGCTACGATTTCCAGATTCATCCGTTATTCGGCAGTCATACCGAATGCATTGGATGGCTTCTGGCGGGGCGTGATATTACAGAGCGAAAAGCGCTGGAAGGGAAACTGCGTTTTCTCGGAAACCACGACGCCCTCACGGGCCTGTACAACCGGGCGTTCATCGAAGAAGAATCCGAACGCCTGCGCAAGAGCCGCGCTTTTCCCGTGTCGGTCATTGTGTTTGATCTTGATTCGCTGAAAGAAACGAACGATTCCATGGGTCATGCGGCGGGCGATGAATTGATTCGCAGCATGGGAAATTTTCTCGGTTCATTCTTTCGTGGAGGCGATCTTGTCGCGCGCATGGGCGGTGATGAGTTCTGGGCGGTCCTTCCTTCAACCAGCGAAGAGCAGCTTGCGGCTATTGAACTTCGACTCGACCAGGAGCTGCGTGTTTACAATCAGGGCCGGGAAATTCAGCTGGCATTTTCGCGCGGTTCTGCGGTCATCTCAAGCGCAAAGACCTGGAATGAGGCGCTCGTCGAAGCGGACCGCAGAATGTATGCCTCGAAGAAGACGCGGCGCGCTGCCGGCAAGTAAGCTTCCCGCGCGGTCGACAAGAACATCGAAATACCGCCCCCGGAACAGGTGTCACGCGTTTTGAATGCGATACAGGCAGGCTTTCGCGTGCGCCGCGCTGTCGATTCCGTAAGCGCGCGCGTCTTTCGCCCAGTGTGCCGCGTCGGGAATCGCATTCAACTTCGCAGCCGCGCGATCGAATAGAGTCGTGCAGATAAAACGCGCCGCGATGATCATCAAATTTTCCGCGCACCGATCGCGCGCGTCATCATCAGAAAGGTTCCGGATGATTTCGCAGGCCTCGTCGAGGATTTTCATCTGTTCCGAGGCAAACTTCGAAGCCGGATCTGATGGAGCGAGACCGGCGAGATACCTGCGAAAATTTCCGTCGGGAGTCATGCCGGCGAGAATGGCCCCCGTTGCGATTCGCACATGGATCTGGCTGGTTCCCTCGTAAATCGTGTTGATGCGCGAGTCGCGGAACAGGCGCGAAACATCGTAGTCTTCCGTGTAGCCTGCCCCTCCGTGAATTTGAACGGCTAGATTTCCGCACCGGTGCCCTTCTTCTGAACAGTAGTATTTTGCAACCGGAGTCAGGATGGAAGCGATCGCGCTCCAGGTTTTTACCTGTTCGTCGCGGCGGATGCTGCGGTCATCCATTCCTGATTTCTCAAGACGGATCTGATGATGCTGGTAGAGATCCACGGCGCGCGCTGTTTCAAATGTAAGAAGGCGCATGGCATTGACTTCCCTGCGGATCTTACAGAGCATCTCGTCGACGGCAGGGATTTCTGCGATCGGGCGGCCGAATTGGACTCTTTCCTGCGCGTACTTCCTGGATTCAAAGTACGCCGCGGCGCCGCCGCCGGGGCCGCCTGCTGCGCTGGCAAGGCGCATGAAGTTCGTCATGCCGGATGTGTAGCGCGTCAGCCCCAGTCCCTCTTCGCCGAGAATCTGCGCCGGGGTCTCATCGTAAACGATCTCGCAGGTTGGCGAGGCGTGAATGCCCATTTTGCTCTCGACTCCCGCGATGGTCACATCCTCGCTTCGCACAAGGAACACAGACAGCCCGCGCGCACCGCCGCCCGGCTTGCCGGTGCGTGCAAGGGTCAGGAGAGTCGCTCCGTAAGGGCCAAGGCCGCAGCCCTGCGAAATGAATCTCTTTGTGCCGGTGATCCGGTAGCTGCCATCGGCCTGACGCACCGCTGTGGTCCGTACGTTGTTGAGGTCCGAGCCGAAATCCGGCTCCGTGAGGGCCATGGCGAATAACGTTTCACCCGCTGCCGCTCTCGCCGCATGGGATTCAATCTGAGCTCCTGTGCCGTAACGCGCTACGATCTGCGCGAGATTGAGAAGCGTGACCGTCATACAGAACGAAACGTCCGCGCGAGCGAGAAGCATCACACAAAAGGCCCCCACCGTTGCCGGCAGGCCGAGTCCACCCGCATCTCTGGCAATCGCGTACGGCAGAAGTCCTGTGTCGCGAAACCGCTCATAGATTCGGACCGTTGTGTCAGGGAAGATTACGCGGCCAGCTTCCCAGCGGACCGGAGTGCGGTCCATTTCTCTGGCGGCCTGCGAGATTTCTCTGCCTGAGAATTCGCCAAGCGCTTCGAGGATTGATTCGTAGAAGGCCGCCGCTTCCGCCGCGCTTCCTGGCGCCATCTCGAGCCGCGGGTTTTTCGTAGCCGCATAACGTGCATGATCCGCAAAATCAGGTCCCTCGAGAGCATGAACAATCGGCTCCCAGTCAATCAGGTGTCGAAAGAAGATTCGAAGATCTTCGTCGTCTGAGAAGTAGTTATTCGCAATCACAGGGTATTCTTGAATGAATGGATATCTTTTTGAATCAGGCGGTTGAGGCTCTGCGCTTTCCATTCGAAGAGATCGGGGATGCCCTCTTTGCGCGCATCCGTCGAGGCATATAGATGGTCCACCCAGGATGTGACGAGTATATTGAACGGAATCATAAGCCATCCGACCGATCCGCCGGTCGTATACTCATAGTTATACGTCTTGATAATTTCTCCGCGGTGCTGCAGGGTCACCTCGATCTTGTGGTCGGCGGAAGAAAAGACAGGGAAGACAAAGAGCGTGAGAATGCCGAGGCATCCTACCCACACGGAATTGTGCGATCCATCCGGCAGCGTGGACTTGATGTGGATGCGGAAATCCGCGTTCGGATTCGGCCGAAATCCGGGTGCAGCCTCTATCTGCGCTCTCAGATACTCAAGGAGCGCAAGATCGTACGCTCTGTTGTCCACGTTTGTGCTCTGGGCGGCATTCGCGGTAAACTCTTCGCTTTCTGTCTGTTCGATTTCCACCGCGATTTCTGTTTCTTCCGCTGCTGAAGCCTGAGGCTTTTCCACCCAGGGCACGCGAATCGGAGTGACGCTGTAAGTGATGCAGGACGCAAGCACAGGCAGGCCCAGGATGCAGAGTCGGCGCAGGATCGATTTCACTGATTGACTTGAGCAGGCAGGCGCATGCGGGCAACAAAAAAGCCGCCCCTTTCGGAGCGGCCTTTCACTTTTCAGCGACGAACGAAGGATCAGCCGTCAATGCGCTCGATTACGGTGGCAATTCCCATGCCGCCGCCGATGCAGAGCGTTGCGAGGCCGTAGCGGGCCTTTCTGCGTTCGAGCTCGTCCACGAGCGTTCCGAGAAGGATCGCGCCGGTTCCACCGAGCGGATGACCAAGGGCGATTGCGCCGCCGTTGACGTTGATCTTCTCTTTCGGGATTCCGAGCTCCTTTTGAACAAACAAAACGACCGCAGCAAACGCTTCATTGATTTCGTAGAGATCAATGTCATTTGCGGTCAGTCCTGCTTTCTGGAGCGCAAGCTTCGACGCAGCCACGGGGCCCGTCAGCATGATGGTCGGTTCTGAACCAATTGCTGCCATCGATACGATCCGCGCGCGCGGACGAAGTCCGTATTCTTTGCGCGCTTTTTCGCTTCCGAGAAGCACCACGGCAGCGCCGTCGACTACACCGGATGAGTTGCCGAGCGTATGGACATGGTTGATTTTTTGAATGTCCGGATACGTGCGAAGGGCAATGGCATCGGCTCCGCTTTCGCCGTACGTCTTGAATACGCCGCCGAGACCGGAAAGGAATTCGTAGTCGCTTTCAATGCGCGGATGCTCATCGAGAAGAACGTCTTCGCCCTTCTGCCCTTTCACAGGAATGATACTCTTCTTAAAGTATCCGTTCTTGATTGCGTGGTCAGCCTTCTGCTGTGACTCAACTGCGAAGCGGTCCACGTCTTCACGCGAAAATCCGTACTTCGTTGCGATCAGGTCAGCGGAAATCCCCTGCGGAACCAGGTTGTAGTGCTCTGCGATGAACGGATTGCCAATGCTCATGTCGAGATCGCCCACGTCTTCGCCCATCTTGACGCGGCTCATGGATTCAACGCCGCCCGCAACCACGAGATCCGACATGCCGGATCCGACTGCCGCAACGCCGTTGTTGATGGCCTGGAGGCCTGATCCGCAGAAGCGGTTTACAGTGTAGCCAGGAACATTCTCCGGCCACTCAGCCGCCATGACCGCATAACGTGCAATGCAGGCGCCCTGTTCGTTCACCTGGGAAACGCAGCCGAGGACGACATCCTCCACTTTCTCCGCTTTCAGGTTCGGATTCCGGCTGGTCAGCGCACGCAGAGTGTCCCCTGCCAGATTCTGCGGATGGATGTGGGCGATGACACCCCGTTTCTTGCCCTTGCCCCGCGGTGTTCGCACCGCATCGAATACGTAAACTTGTTCCATAAGGCCTCCCTTTTTGCTTGCCTGCATCCCCCCGGGGTGCATTTCTTGAACAGACAAGTCTGTCTGTTTCTGGGTCCAGAAAAGCCGGCAGTGGACAGCCCGTCGACCAAAAATGAAAGGAATTCGTCAAAAAAGCCGCCTGGGGCCGCGGGAGAAGATCCTGAAGACGGCCGTCCGCCTGTTTTATCGCCAGGGATACCCGAATACGGGCATCAACCAGATTATAGAAGAATCCGGCGTGGCCAAGTCCAGCTTCTATCAATGGTATCCATCCAAGGACGACCTGGCGCGCGCCTATCTGAACTTCTACGGCGACCTTCTGACGTCGCGTCTTGAGCGCCTTCTTTCGCGCAGCCGGAACATGGACGAATTCTTTGCCCGGTGGGCGGCCATCCTGAGGCGCGATGTGCGCGGCCAGGAGAGATACCACGGCTGTCCGTTTTTGAATTTCGCAGCACAGATTGGCACGGGTCACGAAGGCCTGGATCAGATCCCGGGAACCATCATCGAAAACTGGATCCGCCTTGTGGATGCGCGATTGAAAACGGGAATGGAGGAGGGCCAGCTTCCGGAGGGGCTCGACACGCAGGTGCTTGCGCGCCGAATCATTCATGCATTCTCTGGAGCTCATGCAATGTGGCGGCTCACGCACGACCCCGCCTGCATTTACGAT
>CAZUJO010000168.1:0-7935 GCA_964619995.1 uncultured Leptospiraceae bacterium | reverse complement strand
ACATCCTTCTTCCCGTCCTTGTATGGATCGGATATTATCTCTATAAGAAGCGCACTGCAGAACCCCAGACGGCCCTCGATCAGGCGATCCAGAAGGTGGATCTCGAGGGGCTCAAAGATAAGATCTATCTCCCCGACGAGCAGGTTTCTCCTGCTCTGCAGAAGGCAATCGAACTTTACAAGGAAAACTTCCGTGAACAGGCGCGGCGCGAGTTCAACAACTTCGTGCTTTCCGGGGCAAGCGACCACGAAAAGGCCATCGCGCTGACCTATCTCGGCGTGATGGATATGGAGCGCGAAAAGTACGGAACCGCCGAGCACAACCTCCTTCGCGCGCTGAAGTTCGACGAGAAGCTCGTGCCCGCTCTCGTCAACATGGCGATTACAGAACAGAAGCTCGGGAAGACAGGCGAAGCGCGCCAGTACGCGGAGCGTGCGCGCGAAATCGCGCCAAGAGATCCGCGCGTGGCCGCCCTTCTCGGCAACCTTCTTGCTGCAGGGCAGGATCTGAGCGGCGCCATCGACGCCTATCGCGAGGGAATCAAACAGAACCCGGATGACGCAACGCTCACCTACAACCTGGCCGTGTCGCTGCTGAGAAAGCAGAACTATGAAGAAGCGATCCTCTATTTTTCTAAAGTGATTCAGGTGGCGCCAGGAACAGAGATTGCCGCGAAATCAGAAGCCCAGCTCGGACAGATTTACTTCAGCAAAGGGAACTTCGAAATGGCGGCCGATCACATGCAGAAGGCAGTGACGGCGGCTCCTGAAAACGCGAAGTACCTTTACAACCTGGGAATTATCTATCTTCGCATGAAGCGCAACGGCGAAGCGGCCAGCGCCTTTCAGAAGGCGCTTGAGGCAGGATCGGGAGACGCGCAGGTGTTTCGCGCGCTCTCTACCGCATTCATAGAGCTCAAGCAGCCGGGCCTTGCGATCAAGGCTTTGAAGAAAGGCCTTTACTTGAATCCAGACGATCTGACGAGTCTCTTCGCGTTAGGCGATCTCTATGCAGACGAGAAAGATCTTCTGAACGCCGCGGATACATACAAGAAGATTGTGAACATCACTCCGGGCGACCGCAACACGGAGGACGCGCTTGTGAAGCTGGGCACCGTATACACCCAGCTCGAACGCTACAACGACGCGCAGGATGCTCTGCAGAAAGCTGTGTCGATCAATCCAGCCAATGTGCAGGCCAGTTATGCGCTCGGCATTGTTTACCGCAAAGCGGGACGCATGGAGCTTGCGATTCAGGCATGGAAAAAAGCGCTGAATCCACCGGGCATGTCGGGTGACCGCACCGGTCTTGCGCGCGAAGAAGAGCGGACGATTCGCCTGGCGCTCGGCGACATTTACAGAAAGAACGGCGCGTTTGATCTGGCCCTTACAGAATACAAAATGATTCAGTCGCGCGACCGCGAAATGCCGCAAATCGAAGAAGATCCGGAACTCGATCTGGAAGTGGCGCGAACCTATGTGGCGCTCAAGAGTTACGATCCGGCTGTGAAATCATTCCGCGCTGTTTCCGATTCAAGATCGGCCACGCCGGAACAGAGAAAAGAAGCCTACCGCGGTCTTGCATTTGCGCTCGCTCAGTCCGGCAAATCCGAAGACCTGGATGCGGCGCGTGCAGAGATGAACAAGGCAGTCCGCATGGACCCGGACGATCCGGACCTGCAGCTGATGAGAGCCGGCATGCTCCTGAAGACCGGTTCCATGGTGGACCGGGAGAAAGCAATTGAGATCCTTCAGGCGCTCACGGCTGGCGATATGACGTCGGACAAGGCCTCCCAGGCATACAATCTCCTGGGCCTTGCGTATCACAAAAACGGTGAATACGGGCGGGCTCTCAAGGCATTCGATTCTGCAATTCAGCTCGATCCGCAGAACCGCGAAGCCTACGAAAACCAGCGTGCGAGCGCCAACGCATACGAACGCCAGAAGTGATTCGGAGGAACCGGGCTGATGCGGGCCGGGTCTAACTAAGAAATCATGAACTGGCAGCTGCCGCTGATTTCCGGAATTCCTTCTCCCTCGAAATGGTCCGCGCGCACACGGATTTTCTCCGGCGCGGCTGTCTTGATTGCGCTTCTGGCCGGTTACTTCTTGCTCCACGCTCGCAGCGCTCCGGTGAAATATCGCACAGCGGCGGTGACGCGGGGCAATCTCACTGCTGTCATTTCTGCTTCCGGAACGGTTGAGCCCGAGGAAGTCATCGACGTCGGCGCGCAGGTGGCCGGGCGAATCGTGCGCTTTGGCACCGACCAGTCCGGAAAGGCAATCGATTACGGTTCTCATGTGCAGGCCGGCACGATTCTCGCCGTCATTGACGATACCGCCTATCGCTCCGACCTCGATCAGGCGGCCGCCGCGCTTGAACAGGCGAAATCGGGGGTCCTTCGCGCGGAAGCCGACCTTGAACAGGCGAAGGCGAAGATGGTTCAGGCAGAGCGCGACTGGAACCGCGCAAAGCAGCTCGGCCCTTCCGACGCGCTTTCGCAGAGCGACTTTGACGCGGCGGAAGCAAATTACGAAACCGCGAAGGCCAGTGTGAACGTCAGCCGCGCTTCGATTCTCCAGGCAAAGAACTCGGTCGTATCAGCGGAGGCTGCGCTGCAAAAGGCGAAACAGACCCTCAGTTATTGCACGATCCGTTCGCCCATCAGCGGGGTCATCATTGACCGGCGCGTAAACATCGGACAGACCGTGGTGGCTTCTCTCAACGCGCCGAGCTTGTTCCTGATCGCGAAAGATCTGCGGCGCATGCAGGTCTGGGTCCCCGTCAATGAGGCGGATATTGGAAGCATTCATCCCGGCCAGAGCGTTCAGTTCAACGTGGATGCATTCGCCGGAACAGACTTTCAGGGCCGTGTCGAAAAAATCCGCCTGAATGCCGCCATGACTCAGAACATTGTCACTTACACGGTAGTCGTCAGCACAAACAATTCGGACGGCAAACTTCTCCCTTATTTAACCGCGAACGTGCGTTTTGTTGTGAGCGAACGAAAGAACGTTCTCATGGTTCCGAATGCAGCGCTCCGGTGGTCTCCGCGCGCGCAGAGCGACGCGAAGCCGTCCGCCTCTGCGGATGCAAAAGCAACGGAAGCGAAGAAAAATCAAAACGACACGGCCGTTTACACCCTGCGAGAGGGCAAGCCGCACATGATGCGCGTTCAGGCCGGACAGACAGACGGAAGCATGACTGAGGTTACGGGCGAAGGCATATCCGAACAGCTCGTAGTCATCACCGGCACTGAAAGCCAGACGGAAACGCCGCAGCAGACTTCCAATCCATTTGCGCCAAACATGGGCAGAGGCCGGCCGGACCAGAAAAAGCCGCAGTAGCGCGGGCAGGGAGGATCTCCTGGAAGTCATCGAGCTGGAGAATATATGTAAGACATACTATGCGGGTGACCTCGAAACGCCCGTGCTGCGCGGCGTGTCTCTGTCGATTTCGCGGGGCGATTTTGTAGCTCTCATGGGACCGTCCGGTTCCGGAAAAACGACGCTCATGAACATTCTCGGCTGCCTGGACCGGCCCACATCCGGCCGCTACCTCCTGGACGGAGAAGACGTTATGCGCCTTTCGTGGGACGAGACGGCAAGCCTGCGAAACCACAAACTTGGCTTTATCTTTCAGAACTTCAATCTGCTGCCGCGTACGAGCGCCGTTGACAACGTCCGCATGCCCCTTTCTTACGGAGGAGAGCGGCTTACGGAAGAGATGGAGCTCTCGCGCGCGCGGGAGCTTCTCGCGCGGGTCGGGCTCACAGAACGGGCCCATCACGAGCCGTCGCAGCTTTCGGGCGGTCAGCAGCAGCGCGTGGCGATCGCTCGCGCTCTTGTAAATCGTCCCCGCGTTCTCTTCGCGGATGAACCCACCGGCAATCTGGATTCAAAAACAAGCGCGGAAGTGCTGCGAATTCTCGAAGAGCTCAATGAAAAAGACGGCGTCACCATTGTTCTTGTTACCCACGACGAAGCGGTTGCGCAGATCGCCCGGCGGGTCATCCGGATCCGGGATGGTCAGGTGGAGTCCGACCACAGGCGCGTGCCTCCGGTCGAGGCAGGATTTCAGCCCCCTTCGCCGGCAAGGACGAGGCCCGGCATTCTGTCGGGCAGTATGGGCGTGCTGCGCACATCCCTGAGCGGCCTCAGGCGAAACATGATGCGTGCCGCCCTCACGGCGCTCGGCATCATCATCGGAGTGGGAGCTGTCATTGCGATGATGGAAATCGGCCGGGGATCTTCGAAGTCGATCCAGCAGACGATCGAGAGCATGGGCGCAAACAATCTGATCATTCTTCCCGGCACGGCGACGAGCGCAGGCGTCAGCTTTGGAGCGGGCAGCGTAACGACTCTCACGCCGCAGGACGCAGCGGCCGTGGCCAGTGAATGTCCGGCGGTTCGCGCTGCAGCGCCGATCGTTCGTGCGCGCACACAGATTGTGTACGGAAATAAGAACTGGGTGCCGAGTTCCATTTACGGGACCACGCCCGGGTTTCTCGATGTCCGGGAATGGTCGCTTGCGGACGGCGAAATGTTTTCGGACCGCGACGTGCGAAACGTTAGCAAAGTGTGCGTGCTGGGTCAGAGGATTGTGCGCGAGCTCTTTGATCAGGAAAATCCCATCGGAAAAGAAATCCGGCTGAACAATGTTCCATTCCGCATAACGGGTGTCCTGTCAAGGAAGGGCGCCAACATGATGGGCATGGACCAGGACGATATTCTCATTGCTCCGTGGACTACGATCAAGTACCGCGTGGCGGGACAATCCCTTTCCAATGCCAACCAGAGCGCCGCAAGCTCTTCGACCGATTCTGTAAATACGCTGAGCAAGGTCTACCCCGGAGGCACGGAGTTCTATCCGGCACAGTCGTCGGTTCAGCAGGCGGATACCCCGCTGCCGGTGCGGTTTACAAACGTGGACCAGATTGTCGCCGCGGCGAAATCCGGCGATTCTGCGCCCGCGGCCATCGAGCAGATCACGAAGGTCATTCGAGAGCGGCACAGAATCGGTCCCGGAGAACCGGAAGACTTTAACATTCGTGACATGACAGAGATGACGAAGGCAGTTTCGTCGACGAGTGTCATGATGACGAATCTGCTTTTGATTGTGGCCATGATTTCTTTGATCGTGGGCGGCGTGGGAATCATGAACATCATGCTGGTTTCTGTGACAGAGCGTACGCGCGAAATCGGTCTTCGCATGGCGGTTGGCGCGACGCGCCGCGTGATCCTCAGGCAGTTTCTCGCTGAAGCCGTGCTTCTTTGTTTTCTCGGCGGCGCGGCCGGGATTCTGCTCGGACGGGGAGCGTCGATTCTCGTACGCACACTCATGCGATGGCCTACAGAGCTGTCCCTGGATGCGGTGGCCGCGGCATTTCTTGTTTCCGCCACCGTAGGAATCGTCTTCGGCTATTATCCGGCCTGGAAGGCTTCGCGCCTGGATCCTATCACGGCCCTGAGGTATGAATGATGCGCCGAGGTCTTGAGACTTTCGTGATCGGAACGTTATGCGGCCTTCTATTTCAGTCGTGCGCGGTCGGACCGGACTACAGCCGCCCTGATGTGAAGGTCCCGGCAGACTACGCAAACGCATCTGCACGGGCGGAGAGGCGCGATTTTTCGGAATGGTGGAATTCGTTCGAGGATCCGGAGCTTACGAGTCTGATCGAAAGGGCGCGAAAGAGCAGTCCGGATGTGCGGACGGCGGCCGCCAGGCTTGAACAGGCGCGCGCCGCGCGCGGCGTTGCAAGCGGAGAATTTCTTCCGGACCTGAGCGCCACGGCCTCCTTTAAGAGAAGCCACTCGCCGCCCGCGGGCGTTTCGAATCCGACGGGCGCGCAGCTTCGCGCGGCTGTGAATCAATACCACGCCGGGCTCGATCTGTCCTGGGAGATTGATTTATTCGGCGGGCAGAGAAGAAATCTTGAGGCGGCCGACGCCGATCTGCTCGCTGCAATCGAGGACAGCCGCGCCGTAGATGTGACGATCGCTGCGGAAGTCGGCACGGCGTACGCGAATCTGCGAAGTTTTCAGCGGCAGCTTGCGCTTGCGCGATCGAATCTGGAAGCGCAGAAGCATACGGCCGAAATCACGCACAAGCGGCACGAAGCGGGTTATGTAAACGGTCTCGATGCAGCAAACGCAGATTCACAGGTATCCGCAACGGAGTCACAGATACCGTCGCTCGAAAGCTCCGTTGCCGCAACAGTCTACAGCCTCAGTCTCCTTCTCGGCGAAGAGCCCGCGGCTTTGAGCGAGGAGTTGTCGAAGGTGGATCAAGATCGCCTGACGTTAAAATCTCCCGAGGTTCCCCTGGGGCTGCCATCCGAGCTTCTCGAACGCCGGCCCGACATTCGGAGAGCGGAGGCTCAGGCGCAGGCAGCGACGGCGCGCGTCGGAGTGGCGAAGGCGGACTTGTTTCCGAAGTTCACGCTCACCGGGACCTACGGAGACACGAGTTCTCAGCGGCGCCTGATTGGCGAGCCCGTGAGCCGCGTCTGGTCATTTGGCCCGTCTCTGACTCTGCCGCTTTTTCAGATATACAGAATCCGCTGGGCAGTGAAGGAGCAGGAGGCGCTTCAAGAAGCGTCCCTGATTGCCTACGAGAAGACTGTGCTCACTGCGCTCAGTGAAGTGGAGACCGCGCTCGTTGCATGCGCTGCAGAACGCGCACGGCGTGCCACGCTGACCCGGGGCGTAGAAAGCAGCACGAAAGCGGTCGACATTGCCAATCGATTGTATCTGGCCGGCAAAACCGATTTTCTGAATCTCGCGACGGCTCAGAGAAACTTGTTTTCGGCGCAGGATTCTCTGGCGCAGAGCGAGAGGAATCTGGCCGTAAACACAATTTCTCTTTATAAGGCGCTGGGAGGCGGGTGGAAGGATGATGCAAAATGAATCGCGCGCAACGGCGGGGGTGAAGAATCAATCCATGCGCCGGACTTTACTGTTCTTTGTAATTGCTCTTTCTCTTTCGAACGCGAACTGCAGCGGCTGGCTCTTGCGACGCGCCATGTCATTTGAGCGGGGCCGCGCGGATCTCGAAATCAAACGCGCCGAGGTCGGCAAATTCCACTGGGTGTATTCGGAAGGCGGCGAGGGCGAACCGGTTGTTCTAATTCACGGCTTTGCCGGCGACAAGGATCACTGGACGCGCATGGCGCGCTTCATGACAGACCGATACCGCGTAATTGCGCCTGATCTTCCAGGACACGGCGAAAACGACCGGCTGCCGGACGAGAGCTATACGATTCCCGAACAGGCGAAACGCCTTCACGACTTTCTGCATTCGATCGGCCTTTCGCGCTTTCACCTTGCCGGCAATTCCATGGGCGGCGGCATTTCGACCTACTATGCTTCGGAATATCCAGAAGACATTCTCACCCTCGGTCTCTTTGATTCGGCAGGGGTGAAAAGTCCAAAGGAGAGCGAACTCGCAGCCTACCTTCGCCGGGGCGAAAATCCGCTTGTCGTTGGCAGCCGCGAAGACTTCGACCGGCTCACTGCTTTCACATTCGTGGAAGCGCCCTACATTCCAGGCGTAATCAAGGACTATTTCGTGGATCGCGCCATCGCCAATCGCGCTTTCAATGAGAAGATTTTCTCTGACATCTCGCGGGACCGCCAGAATCTCGAATCGCGTCTGACGAAGATCTCCGCGCGCACTCTGATTCTCTGGGGCGATACAGACCGCGTCATTGATCCTTCGGCGGCAGACGTATTTCACAAAGGCATCAAGAATTCGCAGGTCGTAATTATGAAGGCGTGCGGTCACGGACCGATGATCGAACGCCCCCAGGAAACGGCCGCCCACTACCGCGCCTTTCTCGAGACAAAGTAATGGGATTCACGCTTGACCATGCTCCCGCCTTCCGAAAATCTGACCGCAGGCCGAGGCGTTAGCTCAGTCGGTAGAGCATTTCCC
>CAZUJO010000167.1:0-7969 GCA_964619995.1 uncultured Leptospiraceae bacterium | reverse complement strand
CACGCGCGCCGTATCGCCCAGATAAAGGAATCGTTCGTTCGGAAGAAGGGAAACAAGCTCGGACAGGACGGTCAGACCGCCCATGCCCGAATCAAAAACACCAATGGGCCGCGAATCAGCCATCGCGGTCGAGCCCGAAGGCTGTATGCACAGCCTGCAGAGCTTTCTTCGACTGATCCTTATGAACTACAACAGAGATCTTGATTTCTGATGTGCTGATCATTTCGATATTGATGTTTTCTCGCGCCAGCGCCTGGAACATCGTCGCGGCCACGCCGGAATGAGATTTCATCCCGACGCCGACTGCAGAAACAATTGCAATGTTGTCTTCCACAGCAATTCTGCCGCCGCCGATTTTTGAAAGGAACTTCTCAAGAATTCCGCGGGCATTCACAAGATCGCCTGACGGTACAGTGAAAGAAATCGTGTTCTTGCTGTCGTGACCTGTGCTCTGCACGATCATGTCGACATTGATGCTTGCCGCTGCAAGCTTCTCAAAGAGGCCTGCGGCGAGTCCGGGCCGGTCCGGAATGTCGAGGGCCGAAACGCGCGCCTGATCCGATTTGAGGCTTACGCCCCGAACCACAACTTTTTCCATGTCCATGATTTTGTCCTCCGGCACAACGAGCGTGCCCGGGTTATGATTGAAGCTGGATCGCACGTGAACCACTACGCCGAATTTCGACGCGAGTTCCACACTGCGATTGTGAAGAACGCCTGCTCCCATGCTGGCAAGCTCTAGCATTTCTTCGTAACAGATATGACTGATCTTTTTTGCTTTCGGGACTTTGTTGGGATCTGTAGTGTAGACGCCGTCTACGTCCGTATAGATTTCGCATTCGTCCGCTTTCACGGCCACAGCAAGCGCGACGGCAGTGGTATCGCTTCCGCCGCGACCGAGCGTCATGATTTCCTGTTTTTCGTCCACGCCCTGGAATCCGGCGACGATGCAGACTTTCTTCTGCGCGAAAGATTCCTGAAGGCGCGTTGTATCCAGATCGCGGATGCGCGCGTTGGTATGCTTTCCGTCGGTCATGATCTGCAGCTGACCGCCCGTAAATGAAATGGCCGGGACATCCACCGCCTCAAGCGCCATCGCAAGCAGAGCAATAGAGATCTGCTCGCCCGTCGAAAGAAGCATATCCATTTCGCGGCGGGGCGGATCTGTGTTCAACTTCATCGCCATGTCGATAAGCTCGTCCGTAGTATGGCCCATGGCGGAAACGACGACGATGAGCTGATGTCCCTGCTCGTAATAACCTTTGATTCGATTGGCGACGTTCTTGATGCGGTCCGTGTCCCCGACCGACGTGCCCCCGAATTTCTGCACAATGAGCATATGCTAAGTCTTTTTTAACGCCCAGGCGGACAAGTAGTTTACGATGCTTTCCGCGCGGCAGGGCGGCCTCTCACAAAAATGAATTGCAAAGGCCCGCAGAGCGACCTTCCTGCCAGTTCATAAATCATGGCGCGAAATACCGACCCATCCGGCCGCAAGCGGGATTCTGACAGCCCGGACCTCTTGAAACATCTTCTGCCCGGGGCGGGCCGTCCGCGCTACGAAGGCGGCTTTGTGAAGCAGGGCCGCAAACTTCCTTTTCTCGATCTCGCCGGCGGAAAGGGAGACGCTGGATGGTCGAACGAAATCGCGGACGACCTTGAAGAGCATTCCCAGCATCATTTCATAGACGTTTACAACCGCCGCCTGGCAGTCGAAGGTCTGCGTCCGGCTCTCGCACGGGCCGGCGCGGCTTTTATCGACGCAGGTTGTTCGTCCGGCTATCTGCTTGCAGACGTGCAGAAAGCATTTCCAGGGGTTTCGCTCTATGGCGCCGATTTTTTCCCGGCCGGCCTCCTGCACTGCCACCGCGCGCATCCGGACATTCCGCTCTTTAGACTCGACCTCACACAGTGCCCTTTTCCGGACGATTCCTTCGATGCGCTCAGCTGCCTGAACGTGCTCGAACATATCGCAGATGATGGAGCGGCCGCGGGCCATCTTTTCCGGATTCTCAAACCGGGCGGGCTGGCCGCCATTACGGTTCCGGCCGCGCCGCATCTTTACGACCTGTTTGATGAAATCCACTTCCACGAACGACGTTATTCGCTCTTGCAGATACGCCGTCTCCTCGAAGGTGCCGGTTTCCGAATTCATTCCGCCAACTATTTCGGCTCTTTCATCTACCCCGCGTTCTACTGGGTCAAGAGACGAAATCAGAAGCGCTATGGAAGCCTCGGCTTTGACGAAAAACGCGCGCTCGCGATGTCGCAGATCCAGAAAACGTCGCGTTCCGCCCTGATGGACGCACTCTGCCGCCTGGAAGAGGGCATTGGAAAGCGACTAACGTATCCTTTCGGCATCCGCGCGTATGTGATCGCTCAGAAGCCCCTCGAACCGCAGGAGACGTCTCGGCCGGTCAAGCGCGGGGGATCGCGCAAACCTCGGAAAGGCCGGTCTTGAAATCGACCCATGGCCGCACACCCGAGGCCTTCAGTCTTGAAATGTCCAGCGTAAACTCGCCCGCGATCTTGTCGTAAAGTCCCGGACGCGCGGCAAGAACGAGGCGCACCAGAGAAACAGGAACGGGCCAGGCGCGCGCAGGCTTCCCGCAGACTCTTGCCAGTTCCGCGCAGAGATCCCGGAGAGAGATATCGTGATCGTCGCTGACGTTCCAGATCCCGGGCTGTCCGGCTTGCCAGAGCTCGACGACGGCAGAGAGCAGATTCTCAATAAATACATAGCTTCGCAGGCTGCGGATCGAGCCGAACGGCAGCGGCCAGCCTTTCTGGACCGCGCTCGCAAGCGTGCGAAAGCTCCCTTTGCTGCCGGCTCCGTAAACCGGCGGCGGTCTCAGAATCACAAATCGATCCGAAGCCCCGATGACTGCGTCTTCTGCTCGCACTTTCGCGCGCGCATAGGCGTCGCGCGGATCGGGCGCGGAATGCTCAGAAAAATGCCCGGTTTCGCCGTAGATCTTGGAACTGCTCAAGTACAGGATTGGAATTCTCTGGCGCTCCGCGCCCAGCGCGAGTTCGCGCGTCCATCGAACGTTCACCCGCTCCAGATCTTCTTCAGACACACCGCGATGGTGCGCCAGCCCGGCCGTATGAAACACTGCCTGAACGCCTGCGAGCGCCTGGTCGATTTCGTCCGGAGTTGAGAGCGAACCGGCCACAGGCTCGAGCGGCGCCGTAACGGGAAGACGCGAATGTGCGCGAACACTGTATCCGCGGGAAAGAAAAAAGGAACAGGCCCGCGTCCCGATGAATCCGTTTGCGCCGGTGACGAGAATTTTCTTCACGGTCGTGATCCTCTTTCTTTTTCTGCGAGAGATGCCATTGGCATAAGTTGACGCACAGTCCTTCGCTGGATCGTCGCTGCGGCCGGCTTGCAAGCAAGAACGATTTGCCGCGCGTTCGATTTTTTAGTTGCAGGGACATATACTTTTCTTTATGGAGGAGCATGCTGACCTTGAGGCACGTGGAGAGGCTTGCGGTCAGCGCTTTCGCTCTGCTGCTCGCAATCCGGTTTGATCATCCACTCTGGTTCGATGAATACGGTCAGTTTGTTTTCGGTGCTTACGAAAACTCGGGCGACTTCTGGGCCATGTTCTTTAAGACCATCCAGACGCAGCACAATCAAACAGGCGTACATTATTACATCAACTTTCTTTCGCTGCGATTCTGGGGGGCCGGGCTCCACGTCATGCGATATCCAGGATACTGCTCAGGTTTCCTGTTGTTCTGGTCCTCGCATTTCTTTCTCTCCAACCAAAAAATGCCGCAGGTGGTGCGCGTGATGGCGCCTGTGCTGCTGGCAATCTCAGCGCCCATCACTGAGCACCTTTCTGAGGCGCGCGCATACATCCTTCTGGCGGGAGCTTCGATGGCAACCCTTGCCGGATTCCTCGTAACGAGGGCTGCACAGAATCGGGAAGCTGCAATACTCCGCAGCGTTGGTGTAGTTTCTGGATGCCTGTTTCATCCCTATTTCCCGCTGTACTGGGTCATGGCGGGTGCGCTGGGGATCCTCTACAGACGCGAACGACGTGATATGCAGCTGGATCTCGGCAGCCTGATCAAACACGCAGGCCCGCTCCTCACAGTTGTCGGAGCGGTCCTGTACCTGGTACCAGGTGCATTCACCTGGATCGGCCATCAGGGAGAGTTTCAATTTCGAATGAATCCTTTCCAATTTCTGCCTGCGCCTCTCCTTCCCCTGATCCTTGCCGGGGCGCACGTACCCCTTCTGAATCCCTGGCTCGGAACGCTCCTGCTTCTTGTGACATTGGCTGCTGGAGTTCTTCCAGCCCAGCGCCTCCCTGCGATACTCATGGTCAGCGGACTGTTCGCTTCCGGTTTGCTGATTGCCGCAAGCTATGCGAAGAGTTACTGGATTCTTGACCGGCAGTGGCTCGGATCGATTCCCTGGACTGCGATGGCAGCGGCCTGGGTCGCGGGCAATGCGCTCAATTATTTATTGGAACGTTATTCGCCCACGTCCTTGATCCAGGCGGTGACGCTCGTCCTGCTGTTAGCGCTCGTTGGCCGCCCTGTCTGGAAACGCGCAGCCGCCCAATGGCATGACTGGAGACACCGCCCCGTATTGACCGCCCTCCAGCAGAGTCTGCAAAAAACCAACCGGGACGAACTCCCCGAAGATACGAATGCGCGCACTGCTCTCGCAACGCTCAACTGTATCGAGGGCGGACCAGTGTGGCCTGTCTTCCGAAAGCATTACGGCGAACCCTGAACGGGCCCGCTTGCCGGTCTGAGCAAATACTGCAGCAGTTTTCCAGGTATCTTGGAAAGCACAAGCCCCCAGCTCCCCGGAAAACCGTTTTCCCTGAGAGCGCGGATCACTTCGCGGTTGAGCTCAAATCGGTGGCGAAGGCTGCGATTGCTGAGTCCGCCCGTGCGCATTCGCACCACCACTTCCGGGAGATGCACCCACCTTAGATTCCCTTTCAACAGAAACCGCGTGATGAGCTCAAAATCTCCGGCATAACGATAGTCGGCTTTGTAAGACCCGAGTCGTTCAAACATAGCGCGCCTTGCATAGAAACCCGCGTGCGGCGGCATGATGCCGCGCAGAAGTTGCGACGGTTCAAATGACCGCGCAGAATAATAACGCAGGATTCGATCAAAGTTGCCGTCTGTAATGACCACATCCGCCAGGACCACGTCGATGTCCGGAGAGAAGACGCGCATGATTTTTTCCACACTTTCGGGAGTTTCAAAGCGATCGTCTGCATTGAGAATCGCGACAACCTCGCCGCTCGCCTGCGAAATGCCTTTGCGCATGGCATCGTACATTCCTCTGTCCGGCTCAGAGATGATCCGGTATGAAATCTTTGCGCCTTCGAGAGCCGCGCGCGCTGCGCTCACCGTGCCGTCCGGAGAGGCTCCATCCACGATGATGTATTCGACCGGATATGTCTGCGCAAGGACGGATCGGATCGTATCCCCGATCGTCTTCTCGCTCTTGAAGCAGGCGGTAATGATGCTTACAGTGGGACGATTCATTCGGATTTCTCTCGAGGTTGTATGCTGAGCAGGAGAAGCAATGGAAAGGACATGATGTGACGCTGATACTCGACGGAAGAAACAAAGATGTAAACCGCCCACTGACTCGCGAGCACGAGCGCAAGCGCGCCGGCAGGACTCATAAGGCCTGCGGCGAGGGACTTTCGCGTAAACATGCGCGCACACGACTCACGCCATCCCCGGAGAGCGCGGACAAACAGCAGAGCCAGTGCTGCGAGAAAAATCGTATTCGACCAGAGAAACCAGGCCGGATGATTTCCTGCGCGAAAGACTGAAGCGCCCATGGCCGCCGAGATCATGTCTTTGAGCTGCTGCGGAACTAGAATCGAGACCAGCCGCTTCGCGCACATCATCGCATAGATACGCGGGTTTTCCGCAAGAAAGCTCAGCGCGCGCGCCCGCATCAGATCGTAGCGCTCGATTTCTGAAGGCTTCATTAGAAAGCTGTCGTAGTATTCTACTTCCGTTCCTTTCCCATATATCTCGCGATAATAGATTTCATTCTGAATCGAAAGGCTCTGCGCCTGTCGCGTTGTGAAAATCCATCTGCCGGTCACGGCGTGGTTGCGAACGATCCACGGCGAAAGAACAAGAAAAAACACAGCCGCAGAGGAAATGAGCATAGCTCGCGCACGGTGACTCCCATCTCGCAAAGAAAGGCCCACCCAGAACAAAAGCGCTGCGGAAAACAGAGCGTACTCAGGACGGATCAGGGCCATTCCTCCCAGAAGCGCGCCCAGCAGAATTCCCCTGAGTGCAGACCAGGTCTCCCGGTCAAGAGCCAGACTCAAAGCGGGCAGCATCAGAAAGTAGACCCACACCTCGGGCGTCACAATCGTGCACAATAGAAAGAAGTAAGGGAAGAGACCGGCAAAAAGCGCGAGATACGCGCGAATCGGCAATGCCGCGTAACGCATCGACAGCCGAACCACGAAATAGGAAGACGCAATCCATCCGATAAACTGAGCCCCGACCGCGGCCGTTTTGAGCGGGAACGGAAAGAAGGTTAAGAAATACAGAACCATCGGCAGGCCTGGAGTCCAGAACAGCGTCGACTCTCCGGGCTGCACAATGTAGTAGTACGCATGCTCCACGGCGAAGATTCCATGAGAGCGCATGCTCTGCGCGAGCCCGAGGTAAATGTCTTCATCAATCCGAAGAGCGGAGTACGACAGAGGCGACGCAAGAAACAGGAGAGACAGAACCGCAACCAGGGCAGGCAAAATCCAGCTCAATCGCGAGGAATCGGTGTTCATGACGCTCTCCTGTGTGACAGCCACGCGCGTACGGCCCCGGTCAGCGCGCGATCTCCAATGGTCTGTATGCACTTTTGATACTCCGCATTGGCACACACAACACCGGCGCAGGGCCGGCAGGCAAGCTCGCTTTCCGGCTCAAGAATTACGCGCGGGGCCCCGCCCACAGGGGCGCAGTAGTCCGCCCGCATCGTCCCAAAAAAGAGCAGCGAGGGAATCCCAAACATGGCCGCCAGATGCCCGCCGGCGCTGTCCATTCCGGCATAGGCTCCGGCTCTGCGGATCTGCGCAGCATATTCCTCGAAAGACCCCCGCCATATAGAAACGCCGGCTTCGCGGAGCAGCTCGGTTCCGCCCGACTCAAGAAAAAAGTCCCGGGGAGCAGAAAGATATACAATACTTAATTGTTGATTCACACTCTTGACTTCATTGAGAAAGACCCGGGCCTTCTCGAGCGGAAGAACCTTGAGCGGCTGGCTTCCCGAGAATGAAATGCACACGCTTCCGTCCGAGGAGCTTTTTGCGGCTGCGATGTCCTCGCGTCGATAGTCAAGACCGAGAACATCTGCCAGCCGGCGGTTGTGCTCTTCGAGGTGCACGACTTCCGGCACATTCGGCTCTGCGTCGAGCATGAACCCTCCGCCTGTGAAGCCGTATCCCGCAAGACGCGGCACACAGCAGAGATACAGAATGGCAAGCGACCTCACATCGCCGCGCGGTTCAATCACGCACCGGGGCTGCAAGAAGAACACGCGAAGAGCGAAACGCGCGAGGCGGACGAGCGACCTCGGTGAATAGTCGTAGCTGGCCCACGGCCACTGACCGGTTATGATCTTCGCAGGAATATCTGAGAGCACGACGCGCGCGTGCGATCCGCCGAAATACAGAGTCTGACCTTTTCTTGCGGCAGCCGCAGCAAGCGGACGGAGCAAAACACAATCGCCGATCAAGAATCCGTCCGCGATCAGGAAGTCCGGCCGATTCGCCCGCATGCGAAACACCCGGGCAAGCGGAACCAGCGGCAGCCGCAGAATACGCAGTATGTGGAGGAGCGGTTCAATCCGCCGCAGACGGTGCAGTTTGGATTCGTTGTAAATCTTCATGAGCCCGGCACGAGAAAATGTCTTGCGAGCCAGCAAAGCGGACCAAGCCTGCTTGGGAAGAGC
>CAZUJO010000166.1:0-7973 GCA_964619995.1 uncultured Leptospiraceae bacterium | reverse complement strand
GCCCGGCCAGGAACATGGCGTGCCCCGCGAAAAAATCCGTCTGGCGCATTCCGGAATTGATCTTTCCCGCTTTGCCCGTCTGCCGGCGGCCCTTGATTTGAAGAAAGAGTTTTCGATCAAGAAGGGGCTGGTGATCGGATCCGTGGGCGCTCTCGTCGACCACAAAGACCAGCGAACCTTGATCAGGGCTTTCGCGTCGCTCCCGGAAGCCGGGTCGCGCGTGCTGGTTCCAGGAAATAAATCCAAACGCGCAGTCATGCCGCCCTGTGTGCTCATGCTCATTGGCGACGGGGACCGCGGAGATGAATACCGGGAACTGGCACGGGGCCTGTTCGGAAACGACCTTACCGCGCGCGGTCATAGAATTGTGTTCACGGGATTCCGTTCCGATGTAATTCATTTCCTCGCATTGTTTGATGTATTTGCGATGAGCTCCAAGGAAGAGGGACTCGGCACGTCAGTTCTCGACGCTATGGCATGCGGCCTTCCCCTCGTTGTGACAGACGGGGGCGGCCTGCGCGAAATGGCAGATGACGGCAAGGGCGCGCTGGTTTCGCGGGCGCAGGATCCGGCCGCATTCTCCGAGAATCTCATGCGTCTTGCTCTTCTGCCGGAGCTTCGCAATCGGTTCGGCAGCTATAATAAGAAGCGGGTTCGCGACTTCAGCGTGGATCAAATGGTTGAGCACAATCTCAAGATTTACCGGGAGCTCGTTTGAAATTCACGGATATATTTCGTCGAGTGAATCACCGCGTGCGCGAAGCACGGGACCGTATGACGGAGCGCAGCCGTGAGGCAAGCGACCGAATGCTGCATGTAATCGACAGCTTCAGCGACGAATGGATGGAAAATGCCTTCCGGCGCTACCGCGAAATGCTCGCGCCGGCGCCCGATCGTCTGCCGGCCGATTTTCGTCTGCGCGAATCATCTCTGCCCCGCCGGATTTATGAACGACTCTTTCCGGTGGACCATGTATTCCGCATGACGTGGCGCTACGATCAGCCGTTTCTCGAAGACTTCATGCCGATCAGCGAAGAGGCTTATACGGGCAGGGGTTCTTACAAGTTCGTCTATCGTCTCCCCTGGCGCATGGTATTGAAAGTATCCAAGGAAGTGCTGCCGTCCGATCCCATCTTCGGCTCCATGTACCGCGAAGTAGCCACGCATCCCGACCGATTTCTCAGCACGGAGGAGCTGGCGCTGCTCGAATTCTTGTGCAGAAAAAAGGGGGCTTCCGCGAGAGAGAAAATTCACTTCAAATTTCACAGGCTCGGCATGGAGCGATTTCATTACTGGCGCGTGCGTGAGGCTCTGCCGGACCTCGTGCTGCCCACGCGTTTCTTCATGGGAAAGCGTTTTCGCAGACGCCTGATCTCGGAAGGACTTTCCGAGAAGATTACTCCTATGGACAGTCAGATCATGCTGCTTGGCCGGCATTTGAAAGAATTTGCGCAGGCAGTCCGTCCGGCAGATCAAAACAGCGTTGCGCGCACCCTTTCACCCAGGTACGAATTCACGTTTGACGGCGAACGCTTCGGCCGCGTGAAGAAGAAAGTAGTCATGAAAATCATGGAAGATTTTCGCAGGCTCATTCGCTTCACGCAGGATCTTGCGAGCCGCGAAAAGTTGATCTACGACATTCACACAGAGAACATCATCATCACGCTGCCCGAATTTGAGCTGAAAATTTTCGATTTTCACATCTTTGACCAGCATCTCTACGCCGGCGGAGGAGATTTCGACCGGCCGGAACGCGAGCACATTGAGGTGCTCGAGGGTTTTCTTGAATCCCTTTCGGGAATGGGACACGACCCCGGTTAAACGACTCGCTTCTGGATTTCCTGCAGAGAGTTCACCGTGAACTTCTGATTCTTCATTTGCTTGAGGCCGCGGACAAATGCGCGCACTCCCGGCACAGTCGTAATGCAAAGAATGCCTTTGCGGATGGCTTCCTGGCGGATCAAAAATGCGTCATCGCGCGTCATCTGCGAGTAAGGAATGTTGATGATGAGCTTCAGATTTCCGGTTGCGATTTCATCAAGAGCCGTTGAGCCCGCATGGTCGCGAAGCTTGTTGAGCACGCGGACTTCGATTCCCTTCTTTTTCAGGAACTCGGCAGTCCCTTCCGTTGCGCACATGGAGTAACCGAGATCTTTGAGAATCTTGATTTCGGGCGCCAGATGCTGCTTGGCGATGTTGTTTACGCTCACAAAGACGCCGCCGCTCTGCGGAATCTTTTCTCCGGCGCCGATGACCGCTTTTACATAGGCCTCTTCAAACGTGGGAGCGAGTCCCATGACTTCGCCGGTCGATTTCATTTCCGGGCCGAGGATGATGTCGGAACCGGGGAATCGGAAGAATGGAATGACCACTTCTTTTACAGCAGTGAAGCCCGTCGTCTTGCCTGCAAGCATCGCTGCCGGCACTACTTCCGACAGAGGCGCTCCCATGATGAGCTTCGTGGCAGCCTGCGCAAGAGGAAGCCCGATCGCCTTGCTCACAAACGGCACCGTGCGTGATGCGCGCGGATTGACTTCGATGATGTACAGGCGGCCGCCCTGGATGGCCATTTGAATGTTGATGAGGCCAATGACGCCGAGCTCAAGGGCTAGCATGCGAGTTGCTTCTTTGATCTGCTCAATCATTGCCGGAGCAATGGAGGGCGGCGGGATCACACAGGCAGAATCTCCCGAATGAACGCCGGCTTCTTCAATGTGCTGCAGAATCCCGGCCGTAAACACTGACTTCCCGTCGCAGAGCGCGTCCACGTCGAGCTCTTCGGCATCTTCCAGGAACCGGTCGATCAGGATCGGATGCTCCGGGTTGATGTTCTCAGCTTCTTTGACGAATTTCGCAAGGCCTTCGCGGTCGTGCACGATTGCCATCGCACGTCCGCCTAACACATAACTGGGCCGAACGAGCACCGGATAGCCGATCTTTTGAACGACGGCCTCGGCTTCTTCGAAGTTGTAGGCCATTCCGTTTTCCGGCTGAAGAAGACCCAGCTTCTTGATCATCTCGCTGAAGCGGTCGCGGTCTTCCGCGCGGTCAATGGCATCCGGTGAAGTACCGAGAATCGGAACTCCAGCCGCCTCAAGGCCTCTCGCAAGTTTCAGCGGGGTCTGCCCGCCGAACTGAACGATCACGCCGTGAGGTTTTTCTTTTTCACAGAGATGCAGCACGTCTTCGTGCGTAAGAGGTTCGAAGTAGAGCTTGCTTGACGTATCATAGTCCGTCGAGACCGTCTCGGGATTGGAGTTGACCATGATGGACTCCATTCCCATATCCTGCAGCGCGTACGACGCATGGCAGCAGCAATAATCAAATTCGATGCCCTGACCGATTCGATTCGGTCCGCCCCCGAGTATAACCACCTTCTTGTTGTTGGTCGGAGCGGATTCATCCATCTCCTCGTAACTTGAATATAGATAGGGAGTGTGCGCTTCAAATTCACCGGCGCAGGTGTCAACGCGCTTGTAAACAGGGCGCACACCGCGGCTTCTTCTGTAAGAAGATATCTTCGCCTCCGCTTCCTTGATCAGCGGAATGATTCGCGCACGCAGTTTGTGCGGCGGCTCGGGTGACTTGAGTTCACTTTCAATATGGTTGCGAATCTTTATGAAACCGAGCTGGCGGTCCGAGAAGCCTGCCTGCTTCATGCGATAGAAGATGTCCTCATATTCGGGCGAAGATTCGCTCGTATTCTCGAACTCGGTCTCAAGATCCATCAGCTCCTGTATCTGATTCAGAAACCATGGATCAATTCCTGTGAGTTTGTAGATTTCTGCGCCTGAAAAGCCTGCTCCGGGGGACTTGCGCTCGAGTTCCAGGGCCATCCGCACGAAATAGATGCGCTCCGGGTTCGGCCGAATCATGTTCTCTTTCAAGAACTGAATCATGGCATCCCGGCCCTGGGATTCTAGATCTCTTTTCAGCAGAAGTTCAGGAAGATTGCCGTCGGCTCCGTACCCGTGCCGGTCCGTTTCCAGCGAGCGGAAGGCTTTCTGAAACGATTCTTTGAAAGTGCGGCCGAGCGCCATGGTTTCGCCGACCGATTTCATCATGCTCCCCAGTGTAGTGCGGGAACCTGGAAATTTCTCAAATGCGAAGCGTGGAATCTTTGTAACGACGTAGTCGATGGTCGGTTCAAAGCTTGCCGGAGTGCTTTTGGTAATGTCGTTTGGAATTTCGTCGAGCGTGTAGCCGACCGCAAGAAGAGCCGCGATCTTTGCGATCGGGAACCCGGTCGCTTTGGAGGCAAGGGCGCTCGAACGCGAAACGCGCGGGTTCATTTCGATGATGGTCATTTCGCCGTCTTTCGGATTGACCGCGAATTGAATGTTGGATCCGCCCGTTTCGACGCCGATTTCGCGGATGATCTTCAGAGCTGCGTCCCGCATAACCTGATACTGCATGTCGGTCAGAGTCTGCTGCGGAGCAATCGTAATGGAGTCGCCCGTATGGACTCCCATCGGATCAAGGTTTTCAATCGAGCAGATGATCACAACGTTATCTGCTTTATCTCGCATCACTTCGAGCTCGAATTCCTTCCAGCCCAGAATGCTCTGCTCAACCAGGATCTGATGAACCGGAGAGGCGTTCAGCCCGCCCTGGCAGATCTCTTCAAATTCCTGCTCTGTAAATGCGATTCCGCCGCCCGTGCCGCCCATGGTGAAACTGGGACGGATGATCAGAGGCAGACCCATGCGTGCGCGAAACGCGCGTGCCGAAGCCATATCTTCGCACGTTACGCTTTCGGGTACTTTGAGCCCGATACGAATCATGGCCTTCTTGAACTCTTCGCGGTCCTCGGCGCGATGAATGGCTTCCGCGTTGGCGCCAATCATCTGCACGCCCATCTTCTGTAAGAATCCGGACTTCCAGAGAGACATCGCCAGGTTCAGCGCAGTCTGCCCGCCGACCGTCGGCAGGATTGCGTCCGGGCGTTCCTTTTCGATGATCTGCATCAGGAATTCCGGCGTCAGCGGCTCGAGGTAGGTCGCATCCGCAAGGGACGGATCTGTCATGATGGTGGCGGGGTTTGAGTTTACGAGAATTGTGCGATAGCCCTCTTTTTTCAGGACCTTACAGGCCTGAGTGCCGCTGTAATCAAACTCACAGGCCTGCCCAATGATGATCGGGCCGCTGCCAGGAATCAGGATGCTGCGAAGATCTGTTCGGCGGGGCATGGCAAACGGAGACAGCTTTTTTCCAGGGGTCTGGGTGCCAATCGGTTTTTGGCGCTTGGATTACCGGCAAATGTCGCTGCGAAAATCAAAGGCGCACATGTAGGGCACAGGGTCCGTTCGCCGCTGATCGCCCACCCAGACTTCGTAATGCAGGTGACTTCCGGTCACCCGGCCGGTGCGGCCCATCTGGCCGATGACCTGACCGCGCCGTACAGGATCGCCGGGACGAACGAGAATTCTCTGGAGATGTGCGTAGGAAGAGTAGAAGCCATTTTCGTGACGCACAACAATACGGTTTCCGTAGCCCTGATCGAAACTCGCACTGACGACTTCGCCGGCGCCCGTCGCGCGCACTGGAGTTCCGTCCGGCCCGGCAATGTCCTGTCCCATATGCATTTCCAGCGCCACGTTCGTGAAGGGGTCAACCCTCATGCCGAATCCGGATGTGTCGCGGAGCGCCGCCATTTCTTTCTCCGTAAACGGCCTGCCCATCGGCATGGACGCGTACATTCCGATCCCTTTTCCAACCAGTCGATCGACTGTTTTCAGCGCGCGCATCTGATCTGAAAATGCGAAGGCAAGCCGCTTGAGTGAGTAAACCGGCGGCAGATAGTTTCTGCCGGCTCCCAGGCGGGACTTCTGAATGATTTCTTCGTCGAGCTGTTTTTGAGCCCGCGAGTTTGAGGAAGAAATGGAGGGAAGCTCCTGTATTTCGTCGTCCGGAATTCCCGTTGTCTGAGCGATCTCTTTCAGGTTGGAATAAAGAGTCTCATTGAGATCGGCCGTGTCGCTTGAGATTTCTTTGAGCGTCATCGCACCGCGAAAGTTGATCCCGTACAGGTTGCGCAGCTTGTCGGCGTCGGCGTCTTTCTGCGCTTTTCGATACAGGCCGTAAAACGCAAGCCCCACAGCCATCACAACAATGCCTATGAGAAAGAAGATCATCTGGTAGTTCAGCTGGAGGCTGAAGATTTTCTCCTGACCGTGCGGGATCAGCATGATGGTCAGCCGCTCCTGACCCTTCTGGCGCGCTTTCTCTATAGAAGAATCAAGTCCCTTCTGGACGAGCCTGCCTATCGCTCCCTTTTTTTCGGCCACAGCTCTAATGCGCATTGTGCCGTGCGTTGTCAAATCGTATCCGCTTCGATTGACCAGAGCGGTGTCGCAAGCAGACCTGGTTTATGGCGCGCAAAGAGAAAGGCAAAGAAGGAAAACCCGAAAACGCAAAGGCACCGGCGCCGCCGGCACCGGTCGAACACAGCGAATCGGATCTTTTTGAGAACCGGCTTCGAAAACTCGAAGCTGCGCGCGAAAAACAGAATCCATACGATATTTCTTACCACCGCGTCCACACGCTGTCCGAGCCGGCAGCCGTGCCGCCCGCCGATCTTGCAGAAGGTTCGCCGGCTTCAGCCGTGCGATACACAGTTGCGGGCCGCATCCGGGCAAAACGCCTCATGGGCAAGGCCGGATTTCTCGATCTCGAAGACGAAAGCGGGCGCCTGCAAATCTACGGAACGGAGAAAGACGCATCGCTCGATTTCACTCTCTTTGCGGATCTTGACCTTGGGGACATAGCAGGCTTTGAGGGAACGTTATTTGTTACGCGAACCGGGCAAATATCGCTCCGCGCCGATAAGATGACTCTCCTTGCCAAATGCCTTCGGCCGCTTCCGGTCGTCAAAGAGGCCGACGGAAAGGTGTTCGATGCCTTCACAGACAAAGAAAGCCGTTATCGCATGCGCTACGTGGATCTAATTGTCAATCCGCAGGTGAAGAAGACGTTCTTGATTCGTTCCCGGATTGTGTCGGAGATCCGAAGCTTTCTGAACAAGGAAGGCTACCTGGAAGTCGAAACACCCATGATGCATCCAATTCCCGGGGGCGCATCTGCGAGACCTTTCATCACGCACCACAACACGCTGGATATGGATCTCTTCCTGCGCATTGCTCCCGAGCTGTATCTGAAGCGCCTGCTTGTGGGTGGATTCTCCAGGGTCTACGAAATCAACCGAAACTTTCGCAATGAGGGGATCAGTTTCAAACACAATCCTGAATTTACGATGCTTGAGCTTTACGAAGCATACGGCGACATGAATTCCATGCTCGATCTCTGCGAACGGCTGTTCGTCGATCTGGCCGAGAAGATCATCGGCAGCACGAAGCTTCCTTACGAGAATGATTTCATTGAGCTCAAGCGTCCGTGGGAACGGCTTACGTATTTTGACGCCATTCGCAAGTATGCGAAAGTGGATTTGAAAGAAGATATGACAAAAGAGCAGGCCGTGGCTGCGGCAAAAAAGGCCGGCCTTCGAGATGAAGAACTCCAGCATGCGGACTCTGTGTGGACTACGGCTGAATGCATTTTTGATGCGCGCGTCGAAGACAAACTCACGCAGCCAGTATTCATCACGCATCATCCGATCGCCGTGTCGCCGCTCGCAAAAGCAGATCCCGCGAACCGGAACTTTGCTCTTCGTTTTGAAACATACATCGCGGGCCGCGAACTCTGCAACGCATTCAGCGAATTGAACGATCCAATCGACCAAAAAGCGCGCTTTGAAGAGCAGGTGAAGCTGCGCGAAAAGGGCGCAGAAGGCGGCGGCTACATGGACCGCGATTACATCCGGGCGCTTGAATACGGAATGCCTCCGGCCGGGGGAATGGGAATTGGAATCGACCGTCTGGTGATGCTCTTTACGAACAGCCACACGATTCGAGATGTGATTCTCTTCCCTGTGCTCCGTCCGGAAACCTTCGAAGACTGAGCGGCGCGCGGCGACC
>CAZUJO010000165.1:0-8011 GCA_964619995.1 uncultured Leptospiraceae bacterium | reverse complement strand
GTACCAGGCCTGGTGAACGCCCATCGTAACGAGCGACGAGTACGAAACACCGCGGTCCGATTCAAAGATGACAGCATGCAGATCCGGCCTGCCCGCGGCGCCGATCGTCAGCTTTTGTTCGCCGGCTTTCTCTGGAACTGAAAGCTGCCATTCCGTTATGCGGCATGCACCGATCCCTGCCGGTTTCCCCGCCGGATCCACCTCAACGCCTGCTCTTCTGAGGGCTGCGCTGCCCTGCCCGCTCGAAATCAATTTCACGCGCCGAATCGCCGATGCTCCCGCCGGGAATTCAAAGTCTGCCGAAGCACCGTCGGCCTCCGCCTGCGCAGCTCTGCTGAAAAAACCCATACGCGGGTCGACCTGCGTCGGAAATGCGCCCGGGATCTTGACGAGCGAGAAGCTCCGCGCATCAATCTTGATGTCCCGCACCATCGAATCCGGACTGTTCAACACGCTGACAACGCCGCGGCCCCCGTCTCCGTACTGCTTCTGCAGAAGCGTTCGAATCCGTCCAGAAACGTTATCCGCCCACATCAACGAGTCGCCGGAATGAACGATTCGAACCAGCGCGCCTTCGCGCAGTTTTCGCATAACAGGAGCTATATGCTCACGACCGGACAGCGTCTCAACGCTGGCCGCAGGTTGCGCGGGGGACTCAGGCGTTTTCTCAACCGGGCGGAAGTGAATTTCCGGCAGACCGGGCAGATCCGGGCGAAGGTCGTCGATCGACGGCAGCCAGGTTTTCAGATTCTCGAAACGCTCGCCGGCCGCGGCCGCAGCAAAGCACACGGCGGCGAAAACGAGGAGGAAACCGCCCTTACGAAGATCATGATTCATGCGGTTGACGAAGCCTGTAGATGGTATCTATGATATGGTCTCCGAGCACTTTGCCGCCGTGCGGTGTAAAGTGGACGAAATCCCATTTGAGCGGGCCGGTGGCGCCCGTCTTATCGGGCATGATCGGATTGTAGCGCCCCTGATTCGATGTGAAATCCCAGATCGGTATGAAAACCGCATTCGGGACTTTCGACACTTCCTGAGCGTAGATCTCATTCAGCGTTGGGTATTTCGGCGTGAGCTCTCTGTGATCGAGGTTGGGTTGACCGATCCAGTACACGTTCTTCACCCGGGGCGCATTCAGAGTCAGGAAAAGCCGGACCTTGCGCGCATAACGTTCGCGAAACGAAGCGTCGCTGAAGAAAGTGAATTTAGGCCCCTCATCGTAGTTCTTGACCGCAAGAGAATCGTTTGCGCCGAACATGGCGATGAGCACTTCCGGATGATATTGATCGATGAAATCATAGGTCGCTTCCGGCCAGTTGTATTCGTGCAGACCGGAAAGGCCGGAAGAAACCATTGCATGCCTGTGCACTTCGTGGCCGCGGCTTCGCAGCTCGGTTTCCAGATATTCGCCGAGTTTGCCGAGGATGATGGAATCTCCGACAATCAGTATAGAAGGAAGTTTCTCCGGCACCGCCTCCCGACGCGGAGCATGACAGGCCGAAAACGTCAGGAGAAGAGCGCAGGAAATCTGCATGGCCCTCATGGGCCACGTTTTTCCGAGGCCAGGCCCTGAGAAAGCAAGAATGCGGGCACAGGCCGCAGCTTTTTGTTGACCCGGATCAGAGCGGTGCAAAGGCCGGGTCATGACAGAAGCGCGCATTCTGGCTTCCCTGCGCTCCGCCTACGAGGACCTGGACCGCAGCCTCCAGGAATTCACCGAATCGACCGGCCTTTCCTGCCCGCCGGGCTGCGGACAGTGCTGCGAAAATCCTGCGATTCACGCGACGGCTCTTGAGTGTCTGCTTCTGGGCGCTGCGGCGCTGGACGGGGACCGCGTAGAGGATTTAACCTCTGGAACCTGCGCATTCTATCTGTCTCAAGGACCCGGGCGCGGACGATGCACGGCATACCGGGACCGTCCCCTGGTGTGTCGACTGTTTGGCTTCGCCTCGCGGCGGGATCGTCACGGAACCGCTCAGCTCGATCGATGCCCGGTGCACGAAGCTGCAGCGCCGGAGGCCCACCGGAACGCAAGAGAACGTGCAGAGCAAGCGCCGATGTATCCCGAATGGTCAATGCGCGTCCGCGGCATCCTGCCCGCGTCGCTTCATGAAGAACGCCCGATCAATCTAGCTGTCAGGGAAGCGGCCGAGTTTCTTTACTGGAAGCGCCGTTCCGAGTCCGACCGGCAGGACACATAACGTTAGGCGGAATTAATCACATCTGCGGGGCAAGAAAGGGCACTTCAATCCGCGCCGCCGTTTGTTCTCCGTCGGTTCCGACGCGCAGAAGCGAAGGCGGGATTCCCTCGCTTCTGAGCATCAAAACCATCAGAGCAAATCCCAGACCCGATCCTTCGCTGTGATCACCATAATCCCGGTAAAAGTCCACGAGATTCCTGTACTCAAGAGCATGCAGAAACTTCTCGCGGATCCGCCGTTCGTCCTCCGGAATCACCGGGAGATTGTTGTACACTGCGATCTTTACGCCTTCGTCTGAATGCGCGACATGAACCTTCACAAACAGGCCGCTCTCTCTGGCCTTACGCGCATATTCGAGCGTGCTCTCATAATGCAGAACACGGTCGCGAAATTCTTTCAGGCGCGCAGGGTATGCGTCGAGCTCATGAATGTCCCAGCCGCGTTCCCTGAAAAACACATGCTTCATGTTGGCTTTGTTTGCATTCGTTGCGAGTTCCAGCACACACGTGCAGAGAGGATCTTTGAGATGGGCCTTCCCGTAGCGGTTCAACACCTGATGGAGAATGTCCTGCAGCCATTGTTCAAGCTCATCATCAATGAGCTCGCAGACTTTCTCAAAGGAAGGGAGCATCCCGTTCAAGTCAGTCACGTGGCTTGCGGTTCATCAAGCTTTTCAATTCCCCGGCCCGAAGAAAAAGTCGCTTGGTTTCAATTCATGGAGGGCTGTCTATGGCCCATGCACCGCGTGATTTCGGGGCTGATTCTGCTTCTGGCATGCTGTTCGGCCTCGCCGCCCCTGCGCATCGGAACCAATCTCTGGCCTGGTTATGAGCCTCTTTATCTGGCCCGGGACGATCGGGGCTGGAAGCCGGAAAACATAAGACTGATCGAATATCCTTCTGCAACCGAAGTGATCCGGGCGTTCCGCACCGGAAATCTCGAAGCCGCCTGCCTCACTCTCGACGAAGCTCTGATCCTGCGATCCGGCGGGCTGCCTGTGACGATCGTACTCATCCAGGATTTCTCAAGCGGCGCAGATGTAATCATCGCACGCCAGGGGATTGCCCGTGTGGAAGACCTGCGGGGACGGCTCATCGGAGTGGAATCCACGGCTCTGGGCGCGTTTCTTCTTACCCGGGCGCTCGAACTTCACGGCATGACGACGGACGATGTGCGGATTCAAACGATTCCCGTAGATGAACACGAGGCAGCATTTGCATCTCTCGACGCCGTTGTGACCTTTGAACCTGTTCGCGCGAAACTCCTTGCCGCCGGCGGAAAAGAAATCTTCTCCAGCAAATCAATTCCGGGAGAGATTGTTGACGTTCTGATGGTCCATGACAGAGCCCGAACAGAGCAGCGTCTGCAGATTCAGGAGACTGTGAACGGCTGGTTTGCTGCGGCGGACGCTCTGCGCGATCGTCCCGCGCCCGCCATGCCCAGGATCGCCGCGCATCTGCAGATCAGCGAAGCAGAAGCAATGCGCGCGGTGGAAGGCCTTGTGATTCCGAGTCGGGCAGAAAATCTCAAGTATCTGAGCGGCCCCGACATGGGCCGCACGGCCGAGCGCCTGGCACGCATCCTCGAAAAGAAGAATTTGCTGCCCGGCGTGCCTGACCTGCAGGGCTTCTTTGACCCTTCGTTCGTGAGAGGCGGCATGTGAAAGCCTTCAGAACCATACGCGGACTCGTCCTTCTGCTTGCGATCTCATTTGCTTTGAGCTCGCTCGGAGTTGCTTACTATGCGGCGCGCAGCGCAAGAATGCATCGCTTGAATCAGGAAAGCAAGGCCAGAATCAGCGAGCGGCTTGCCTTCCTCGGTTCAGTTGCGGAGCGCTACCTGGTGACGGGAGACCTGGATCCCATGCGCTCGGCGATGACAAGCTTTGCCGCGGAGCCCGATCTCACGGCGATCGTCTTCGCAGACGATACCGGAAAGATTCTTGCCTCCACCGAATATGCGGAAGTAAATCAGCGCATAACAGACCGTTATCCGAATATATCCCCGCAGGACCTGAAAGAAATTCTCGGCGATCCTGGCATGCGAATCTCTGTTGAGGGCGAAGTCATTCGAGGGACTATGCCTGCCTGCACCGCGCGGATTCAGAAGATCCGCCGCTGCGGAATTCTCTATTACGAAATCAACCTGGTTTCACGCTTTCTTCTGACGAACCGCGAATTGCAGACCCAGATGTCCATCACAGCGGCCGGCCTTCTCGCCGGCGCTTTCTCGCTCTGGCTTGCTTTTACGCTGCTCATCACGCGCCGGGCAGACCGCGTCACAGCCGCTCTCAAGAGCTTCGCTTCCGGCGAAAGAGGAACCCGTGTTCGGATGAGCGGCAACGATGAAGTCGCGCAGCTTTCCGCGGCCGTGGACGAAATGTTTCGCAGAGTGGAGAACTCAGAAGCGACGCTGCGCGACGGCGAAGCCAGACTGCAGGGCATTTTCGACTCTCTTCTCGACGGATTGATTATCATCGATTCACGCGGAATCATCCAGGCCGTAAATCCTGCCTGCGCCGCCATCTTCGGATATGCGGAGGATGAACTGCCGGGGAAGAACATTTCCATCCTGATGCCGGAGCCCCATCGCTCCATGCACGACGTCTATCTCGCAAACTACCTGGCCACAGGCGTAAAGAATGTCATCGGCCGGGGACGGGAGGCCGAAGGAATTCGAAAAGACGGAACCAGATTCCCTCTCGATATCAAGGTGAGCGAATTGCGCTCGTCCGGACGGCTTCAGTTCATCGGCATCGTGCGCGATATTTCCGAGCGCAAACAGATGCAGCAGGACCTTGTGTCTGCGAACGAAGAACTCGAACGAGTCGTCGCGCAGCTCGCCCAGGCCGCCACCACAGACTCGCTCACGGGTCTCTACAATCGCAGATCGCTGGATGTTCGGGTCGAAGAAGAAATCCGGCGCGCGCAGCGTCACTCGCAGCCCGTGTCGCTTTTGATCTGCGACGTGGATCATTTCAAAATGTACAACGATCATTACGGCCACCAGGCCGGCGATGACTGCCTGGTGGCGATTGCCGGGATCATCCAGTCCCATTTCCGGCGCGGCGGCGAATTTGCTGCGCGTTATGGCGGCGAAGAGTTCGTCGTCATCCTGCCCGATCTTGCCCTCGCCGATGCAGTGGAACGAGGCGAGCATCTCCGCGCCTCCGTCGAAGCAGCGCAGCTCCGGCACGCTGTTTCCCCTACGGCCCCTGTAGTCACAATCAGCGTG
Organism: uncultured Leptospiraceae bacterium; assembly: GCA_964619995.1. Classification (GTDB taxonomy): domain Bacteria; phylum Spirochaetota; class Leptospiria; order Leptospirales; family Leptonemataceae; genus JAEUSB01. Next base: position 2,573 of record CAZUJO010000165.1, on the reverse strand, counting down.
GGCGTCGCAACACATCATCCGGATCTTCACGGCGAACCGCGTATGTCTGCCCGGGATCTTTTCAAGAAAGCAGATGACATGCTTTACCGCGCAAAGCAGGCAGGACGCAACCGCACGGAGTACGCGCGCGAATGAAACGCTCCTTCGCGCTCATTCCGGTCCTGTTTCTCTTCTGCTGCGGATCGCCGGTGGACAGGCCCGATATGGACGTGCTGGTAAGAAAAGGCGGGGCTTCCATCGCTTCGCTCGAAGATGCGCGCGCCAGCTCCGAGTGGACGCACACCGGTCCTGCCATCCCGAACTTCGGCTACGGAATCCCGGACGCGTGGGCAAGGTTTCACATCGAGAACCCGGCGGATCAGGATGAGCATTTCATCGTGGAAGTCGGCGCTCCGTACCTGGATCGCATTGATTTTTTCGCGGTATCCGGCAATGCTGTGGATCGACAGACGGCAGGCGACATGACGGACTTCGCGGGACGGCGCGTGCCCCACCGCAACCCCGCCTTTGCTCTGCACCTGCAGGGCCATGAGAAAGCAGTCATTTACCTCCACGCGTATTCGCGCGGCGCCATTACGATCCCGGTTCGGGTCTGGCAGCAAGACCAGTTCCTTCGTAAAGCCATGCCGGAATATCTTCTGCACGGCCTCTATTTCGGAACGATCGCCTCGCTCCTTGTGTACAATCTCATCGTATTCGTATTCCTGCGCGACCGCAGCTATCTGTTCTATTGTATGTATCTGGCCTTTACGGCGGCCAGCTACGCGCTGTTAAACGGATTCGCTCAGCAGTTTATTTTCGCAAATGCGCCGTTCCTTCTGAACCAGGGATTGTTGTGCCTTACCTCTCTGGCCATCCTGAGCGTGGCTCTCTTCAATCGCGACTTCCTGGAAAGCCGCCGCGTAAACCGGATCATGGATCGCGTCATGGTGGCCGTCTGTGCCGCAGCCGCGTTCTTTGCTGCGGGAAGTCTCGTTCTGCCCTACGAAACATCCGTCCGCTCCATCAACCTTTTGATTCCCGTCGCATCCCTTCTTCTCTTCTGGAATGCGATTCTGGCCGCGCGAAAAGGGGTCCGTCAGTCCCGCTATTTCCTCATCGCCTGGGTTGCCCTCGTGGCCGGCACTGTGTTTGAATCAGCCACGTACTTTTTCACGCTTCCTCTTTCGACCCTCGGAAGGTTCGGCACGCAGCTCGGAACGGTAGCAGAGGTGATTCTGTTCTCGGTCGCTCTCGGGCGGCGAATTCGCGTGCTGACCGAGGAAAAGGCCTTCGCAAACCAGAAGCTTGCCGTTATGGAGAAGGACATGGAGCTCGCCCGCTCCATCCAGGAGAGAATTCTGCCTGCCGGCAAGCCCCGGTTCGAAGCGCCGATCCACGTTACCTACAATCCGCTCCGTGCCGTTGGGGGCGATTTCTACGATTTTTTCGAAACAGGCGGACGCCAGATTGGAATCCTCATAGCGGACGTGACGGGCCACGGCGTGGCGGCGGCCCTTGACTCGTCCACGGTAAAAGTCGCGTTTCGCAGCGAAATCTCCGAGATGACATCGCCGGCTAACGTTCTTTCAAATATGAACCAGTTTCTCGCCGACTACGTTCAGTACAGATTCGTAAGCGCCTACTATGCTTTCATCGATCTCGACGCAAGAACCGTGCGATATGCCAGCGCCGGACATCCCCCGCTGCTTGTGGTCCGCGGAAAGACGATCATTGAACTGACTGCAGAGGGAATGCTCCTTGGCATCTCGCGCGACAGCGAATATCAAGAACATCTGTTCCATCTCGAAGCCGGGGACAGGCTGCTTCTCTATACAGACGGTCTTTTTGAAGGATTGCCGGGAGAAGATTACTCCACGGCCCTGCAGGCCCGCGTCATTGAGATCGATGCAATGCCGTTAGCCGCTTTCGCCGCAAGGCTCGTCAACGAACTCGCGCAAATCCGCCCTGTTACAACGGACGACATCACTCTGGTGGCGCTCGATGTACCGTAATCCTCTCCAATTTCTCCAGCTCTTCAGCGTTGATGTCGCCGCCGGCGCCGTTTGTGCCGCAGCGTTTGCCGGCCGTGTGCTCGGCGCGGAGATTCTCCCGGCGGCAGCGATTGTCCTGTTCTTCTCGGTTCTTGCTGTTTACAATGTAGATCACTTTCTCGATGCAAAACTGCGCGGCAGCACCTCGGATCATCGCCGGTCTTTCTACTTCGCCAACCGCAGATGGCTTCTGGGCATTTCCGCCTTATCGCTGCTCGTCGCCGGTTCTGGCGCGCTGTTTCTCCCCGTTCGAACCATTGCTGCAGGGCTCGGACTCTGCGCCTTTCTCGGGCTCTATTTTCTTTTCATAAACGTCTCGCAATGGAAGGCAGGCAAAGAAGTCCTCGTATCGGTGGGCTATACGACCGGCGTGTGGCTGCCCGCGGCCAGTGTGCGGCTTGATGTTCGCGCCTGGCCTCTCTTTCTCGTCATGATTGCAGCCTGCCTCGTGAATGTGCTGGCGCTGTCATGCGCCGACCGCTTCGCGGACGCTGCGCGCGGCGAAATGAATCTGGCCAATGCACTCTCGCCGGACTTGGT
>CAZUJO010000164.1:0-8126 GCA_964619995.1 uncultured Leptospiraceae bacterium | reverse complement strand
GCACAAAACGCGCCCCGTCGTACCGGTTCCAGGCAAGCAGCGCGGCCGCCGGTCCCTGATCGACGAAGAACTCATCGGTGCGTCCTTCAACGCGCACGCGAATCTTCCATGCCTTTCGCAGACTCCCCATGACCATGATTTCCGCAGCCTCGGGTTCGAGAGCGCCGGACTCATACGCAGGTTTCCGTTTCTTTCCATAGATGTCGAAATCCGGCTTATAGACCTGCGAAGACATCAGGAGTGGAAAGACCTGAAGCTTGCGAAAGTGCCGCGCCTCGGGGGTTCGCACAATCAAAGGCAGTTCATCGTAAAGAACCGCACGATCCGGATCCGCCGCTGCCGGCCTCTCGACGACCAGTTCCCCTGTGCCTTCGCCGTCCCAGTAAGAATGAAAGAGCATGCGATCGAGCCCGCCCTGAGGCAGGACTACCTTGCTCGTCATCCCGCACCATTCCTGAGAAGTCATGGCGGCCTTCACCAGGGAACCGTTGTCAATCCTCCAGAAAACCGAGTTCAGGTAATGATACGGGTAAACTCCCGTCTGGAAATTCAACGCCTGATTCTGCTTGAGGGCATAGACAACGTCCGGCCCTTCTCGGTCCGCTTTTACGCGCTGTCGAACGTCCATGGGCTCGGCCACAGTGATGAGTACCAGCTCTGCCTGCCTTGGCTGGCCGTAGCGCGTCAGCGTTCCCTCATAAACGGCAATCTCTGCCTTACCCTGAAAGCCCGGCTCCCGGAGGAACGGAAAGGTGAAACGCGGCGGCTGGCCGGGCGGACCCGCGCAAAAAGAGGAAAAAAACATCACCGCCAGGGCAGAAAAAATCCTAGCATGCAGTACCGTTCGCATAGCGTATGGAGAGTTCTCTTTCTTTCAGGGGAAGTATAAAATGAACCTGCGCAGAGACCACATTCCGCCCATCACGGTCGCCATCCAGCTTCCGTCGACCCCGCAGGCCGCCCACCGCGCCATCACGTCGCAGACGGAATTGCGCAAATGGTGGGCGCCGCGCGTCATCATGTCGCGCAACATCGTTTCACAGCTGCCCGGAAAAGACATGGAGATGAAGATTCTCCAGGAAGACAAGTACCGGCTGATCCGCTTCAGCTGGCGCGGAGCCGACTGGAAACGCGACGTGCAGGAAACAGTCATCACTTATGAAATTACAGACCTGGGAGCCGCGCGCGGGAGCACGGGTGCCGGGATCCAGATTGAAGTAAACCACGACGGCTGGTCGGACGAAGAGGAGCGCAATCTCCAGGAGAACATCTGGCAGCAGGCACTGCCTGGACTCAAAGCGCTTCTCGAGGGAAAGGATTTCACTCCGTGGTGGGAAGATGAAAAAAATCGCGCAGGAGATCAAGGTTACAAAACGACCGACCTCAAACCTTTCCTTGAACGCTCCGACAAAGAAGGCCGCGGCAAGAACGACAGAAAGAAATCAATCCAGGTGATCTGGAAGATCTGCCAGGCAATGGACGGCGTCGGCGAATGGATAGTAAAAGAGAGCACGGGCGAATTCGAACTTCGCGCAAAAGGGGCTCTGATTTTCTCATCCCTGAAGGGCGGCATTCTGTCTCTCAACTGGCGTGAGCTCGAGAAGCTGCTCGGACGCGAACTCGTGGATTTCGCAAATCGCCTTTCCCTTGAGCAGGATCTCGATCTTCAAATTGGAAAGACGCAGGAAAAAATCATCGGGAAAGATTTGAACCCGGATCTGTTTTCACAGTGGCTGCATGATGTGCTCAACCACCAGAAGAGCGAGGGCAAAAAGAAGAAATAGCGAGAACGAATTGCCGCGCCTGCCTTGCGGCTTTTTCGGTTGACCTCTGGCTCAAAGCGCTCACTCTTTTCGCAATCTCGATGATTTCTTTTTCCTGGACGGCTCTGTCCCAGCATATCTTTGAAATCCGCATCAAAACTCCCGTTACGCGCGTCGGGACGCTCTATCGGCTGACGGCGGCCATCTACGTCCTGGGCCTGGACATCGTGTCAGGAAGCGTTGATACAGGGCACGAGCACGACGAGGAATTTGCAGACGATACGTTTCTGCTGCAGCCTTCTACGGACGGCGAAACCAGTTTCGCGTACTATTCGGCAAAGATCGGCGTTCTGATGGAAACGCTGCTCCGCAATGAAATGGACCCGGACGATCTTCTGCGCGAGCGCCACATCAATCCTCCGGACATTCGCTTTCTTTTCGAGGCCCTCCCTGAGATCACGTTTCGTGATCTCCCGGACCGCAATGTAACGGAGTTCAACATTACCTGTCAGAACCGCACCGGCCTTTTGTTTCACATAACGAGGATTTTTGCGGAAGAAGGAATCAGCATTATCCGCGGAACCATCAAGAGTGAAGCAGATACGGCCAAGGACCGATTCTTTCTTCAGCAACAGGGTTCCTGCATTTCGGAGGCATCCCGCAGACGGCTTTCCGCCCGAATCACCGGCCAGACTCCGCCCGAAACCGCATAACCCGGTCTCTCCCGCACGTAGCGGAAATTCACGAAGCTTTTTGCATGAACACGCCGCGGGGCTGTGCGTCAAATCGCCATGCGGCGGATTCTGTTTCTCATCATGTTCCCGCTTACGTGCGTCGCTGCGGACGAAGCGTGGAATGTTTCTCTCTACCAGGGGCTCTACTCAAAGACAAACTTCGGAGAAATTCTGCTCTCCGGAAAAACTCACTATGAGGACAGCTACATCACAGTTGCGGCTGTCGGAAAGCCGACCGACGTTCAGATGCTGGGCCTGCGCCTCGAAACCGAGGGTCAGGTAGTTCGGCACAGCGGGTTCGACAAACACATCGAATTCAACGGGCTTGTGATGGCGCGCACGCCGCAGATCGGCAGCCTGCCTTTGACCGTGGGATTCGCCGAAGGGCTCTCTGCAGCCATGCGCAATCCGGGAATTGAGAACCCGAGGAAATCCTATCTGGATCTGGGGGCTGAATCGGAATATTCACGAAATCTGCTCAACTACCTCGCCGTAGAAATGGAAGTGGGGCTGCCCGTCGAAGAAGACTACAGACCTCGGGCGTTTGTCCGGCTGCACCACAGGTCCGGAATCTACGGGCTGCTATGCCCGCCCACATGCGGGAGCAACTACATCGGCTACGGCGTTCGAGTTTCGTATTAGACGTTAAGCGTCATTCGATAGACTTCACGCAACTATACTGCACAAGCCAGGCCCAACGAAACTCACAGCTTTGACAGCATTGCTGTCAGCTGCGCGGCGCTGAAGGGTTTTTGCAGAACGCCTGCGACTCCGGAAGGGTCTTTCGCAATCGCCTCAAGCTCGGCAGAGTATCCGCTGATCAAGAATACCGGCGTCTTTATTTCCATCTTCCGCAGCTCCCGCGCGACTTCAATTCCGCCCATGCTTCCAGGAATGGTCAGATCAAAGATCATGGCAGTGAATGGATCTCCCGAATCGAGAGATTTTCGAACTGCGTTCAATGCTTCTTCGCCGCCGTCGACGCAGGTTACGTGGTAACCCTGGTGAATGAGCATCTCTTCGAGAACTTCGCGGAGCGCCGGTTCATCGTCCATAACAAGGATGCGGCCCGATTTCGCATGCTCGGCGTGAGGCCGTGCAGCCGCAGCAGACGCCGCTGTTTCGCCGCGCGGCAGGAAAACGTGAAACGCAGCCCCGGCGCCGGGCAAAGACTCAGCTGTAATCGTGCCCCCGTGCTTCTTCACGATCGAGAATGCTGTCGCAAGACCCAGACCAGTTCCCATCGACTTGGTTGTGTAGAACGGATCAAAGACCCGGCGCAATACTTCGGGAGACATACCGGGACCGTGATCCTTGATGGAAATGCGAACGTAGTCGCCGGCCTGCAGATCCGCGATTTCTCCGTTCTTGCAGCTGCAATTCGAGCATTCAACATCGAGCGTGCCCGCTCCTCCGGTTGCCTGCTTCGCGTTTATGACGATGTTTTCCAGAACCTGACTCATCTGAGCGAGATCGTATCTGGCAGGCCAGAGGCCCGGGTCCGCATGCACGTTTGCGCGAAGCGAGGAACCTGCCAGCGCAAACTCCACGGTCTCTGATAAAAATGGCATGATAGCGCGCGAAACCAGATCCGGAGCGCCGCCGCGCGCGAAAGTGAGAAGCTGTCCCGTCAGGCGTCGTGCGCGATCGATCGTTGCGGTCGCCTTGTCGAGATATCCCCATACACGAGGATTGTCTGCGGCCGACCTTGCAAGTTCAATATGACCGAAGATACCCGCGAGGAGATTGTTGAAGTCGTGCGCAATTCCGCCTGCAAGACTCCCGAGCGCTTCGAGCCGGGCGTTGCGTTCCATGAGCTGCTGCGTCTCTGATCTTGTGGAAATGTCGCGCACGATGGCCAGCATTCGACCGTCATTCAGCATCTTCGACCTGACTTCCGTCAGAAAGACCGAGCCGTCTTTTCGCCGCAGGCGTCGATCTGTGATCATGGCTTTGCCGGCACGCAGCTCGTCAAGGCGCAGCGGCGGCTCTTGCGGCAAGAGCACGATGACATCGCCCACAAGCAGCTGAAGCAATTCCTGCAGACTGAAACCGAGCATGTCAAGCCCAGCCTGATTCGCTTCGAGAAATCGCCCGGATGAATCGGCAATGAAGATGCCGTCCGCCGACTGAGAAAGCACAGTCAGATAACTGTCTTTGATTCTCTCGAGCTCCGCCGAATCGTCCGCCAGACTCATAATCCTACAACGGGAATGCGGCCCTGCGTGGTCAATCAAACGCGGACAAGAACATAGAGACAAAAGTCATAACAATTAGAGGACCGGGTTAGTCCCGCTCACAGATAGCGTTTCCGCCAGACCTCGAGCTTTACCATCTTGGCTGCACATGCGGAACCTTGTGCAACTCATCTTCCGGAACCGCGGCCATCAATGTTTTCAAGCGGCCGGAAAATTCATTCAACCGGTAGAAGCTGTCTCCCAGCCGGTCCTGCCACTCCCAGCGCCGCATTGCTTCGAGCTTCACAGGCTCGTCTGGAATCGAGTCGAGGATCTTCCTCTTCTCTGGTTGAACGCGAATCAAAGCAGCATGAATGGAAGGCGGTCGCGAAATCCATTCTTTGCAGACAGATACATTTTCGTCCGTTTTTCTCCATGCATCCCGCTCGATGTCGCGCATGAGATCGAGGAATTCAGAAGACTGGACATTTTCAAATACACGCGACTGGCGGATCTTCGCAACGGCAGCCTGCTGACTTTCTTTCAGCCGCGGAAGCTCGGAAATGCATTCTTCTACAAAGCGGCTCTCGACAAATGTTTCATCGTCCGGAACAAAGATCGCCGCAGGCTCACTCGCCGCGGGCGCGGACTCTGCTCTTTCCGGTTTCTTTTTTTCGTTCAGTATGTTCAGCTGGAGACGCCTCGCTTCAAGGCGATTGGACACGATCTGGACGACTTCCGGCCGACGCGTCTTCATATTGAATCTGAGCGCATAACGGTTGCCGTGCCGGTCAATGTAGCGCTTATCGAGATCACGGACACTGAGCTTCAGGACGTCGATGTCCTCGACGGACTCGATGGGAATGTAGTTACTCGAGGACATGGCCAGATTCTCCGGAATTCTCCCGGGAGTTCAAGCAGATAACGCTTAACGGTTGCTCGCAACTCGGGCAGCTTTCTCTTTTTTGAAAGCCTCGTAAGCCGCGAAGAACGGTCCGTACTGATTCGCCGCATGCCAGACGATAAAACCATCCCCGCCGCATTCTTCGGAGGCCGCAATCTGGGCCTTGATGTAGTCATTCAGACTCAGACCGGATTCCTGTACCCGCATCGGGAAACCCTGAATGTAGGCGACAATCTTCGTATTGCCGGAGCGCGCGCGCGAGGCTTTGACTCCCTCGTAGATCGTTTTGTAAGGATACTTTCGGCGGTCGAGCTCACCGTAGAAATGCGAAGGGTACAGCATGGGATAGAGTGTATCGAGATGCTGCGAGAACAGTTCCACCTTTTGTCCAATGATGTCATCATTGTTGAACACAATGCGTCCGAATACATCGGCCCCAACGCGTACGCCGTAAGGACGCAGACGATCCGTCGCCATGCGCAGAATGCCGGCAATCATCCGGTAGCGCTGGTTGAGCGTGATTGCGTTCAGGTTGCGGTTGTCAGCAAAGCGAATGTAGTCGAGCTGCACTTCCATGAATCCCATCCGGGCTGCGGCTTCGGCTGTCTTGAAGATGCCATCGATCTGCGTAAGAGAAGGCGGATAGGTTTCAAGCCCGCCCTGGAAACAAACGACTCGCGCAACCATGTAGAACCCATAGGAGCGCGCCAGTTTCATGAAAGGCTCCGGCGGAAGCCGCTCAATGGCGATGTGATCTTTACCTACGAGCTGCACATCGACGACGAGCGTATTGAGACCGGCTTCATGGGCTGCCTTCAACCAGTGTTCATACATCGATGGGATGCGAATGACTTCATTGGTGAGGTAAATTCCTCTATAAAAAGAGGGCGCTTCGTGCGCAAACGGCTGCTTTGGCGTTGGATCCAGGTTCGTCGGGAACCCGGCAACTGGCTTCTCTTCCTTAAGAACCACCGGCTGCACGGGCGCTGGAGCTGGCTTCCTTGCAGGCTCGCGCACGACCCGGCGCTGTCCCGGGCGGACCGCTTCTGGCTTCGGGGTCCGGTCAGCAGAAAGGGCCACGCGCGGTTGTTTTTGATCGTTCAGTTCTGGAAGAAAATCTTTCGAGGGCGCAGGAATGGCCGGACTCAAGTCCTGATCCACGTCGCCGCCCATGTTGCGCAGCAAAGCCTCTGCTCCGCGGTCCCTGCCCGGCTGGGCAAAAACGCCGAATGCAAGCACGGCTCCTGCGAAGCCGAGGGCGGCCAGGATGGTTCGGGCAGACCGGCGGGACATGATCGCACGTGCTTTACGCATCATCTTTTTCATCGGCTGTTTCATATACAAAGCGTGAATCCGAGCCAGTTTTTTCAGCCAGGCCCCTGGGGGAAAGTCAAAACAGAATCCCGTATTAACGGTATCAACCACAGCCGAGAGCGCGAATGTGCGCGCCCGATGCCCCGATTCGCTCGAAAAAATTTTTGGTTCCCCGGAAGGCCTCCCGCCATAATTCGGAAGAAAACCGGATCGCCCAGTTATGACATTCGTTGAGTTCACCATGTCCGAAGGTTCCATGCTCGTGAACCCGTTTGCCGTGCGGTCGGCTACTCCTGTAACCGACGGCCAGGGAAAGACGCTGCACTACATCCTGGATTTCGTCGATGGCACAAGCCTTCGCATTGAGACTCCGCGCGATATGGACCTGATCCACAAGTACAGCGCGATGTTCACGCATACACGCACAGCCGGAAAGACGGTCATGACATCGTCGGGATCCTTTCATTCCGTAAACGTGAACGTAATTCAAAATTATGAATCAGTCGAGTCCAAGGCCGGGCAGATCCGCCTTGTGATCATCACCTTGAACGGCGGCGAGAAGCGAATCTTTGACAGCGACTATGACATCAACGTCTTGCAGGACTGGATCAAAGCGCAAAACGTGATCGTGAAGTAGTGCGCGGACGTTATTTGCTCACTCGGCATCCTGATTGAACTTCGGTTTACGCCTCTCAAGAACGGCACGCAGGCCTTCCTCAAAATTCGCCCCGAGAAACTGAAAGAATTCGGTTTCTTTTGCGGCTAAGAACCGGTTCATTTTCTCGATCACCGGTGCGTGCATGGTCCGCTTCACGGATCGCACACTGGCCTGGGGAAGATCGAGCAAATTCAGCAGATATTTCCGAGACTCTTCGGTCAGACGCTCCCGCGGAACGACCCGGTCGGCAAGGCCAATGTTCAGGCATTCTTCGGGCTTCATGCGCTCGCCCAGCATGGCCAGATCCCGGACGTACCGGGGCCCGGTTACTGCCGAGATCAGGTCCAGGAGAAAATCGGGAATGGTCAGACCGACTTTGACCTCGGAAAAGCAATAGGAGTACTTTCCTTCGGCGAGAAACCGAAAGTCCGTGGCGATCCCGAGCACTGCCCCGCCGGCCATAGCATGCCCCGCAATGGCAGATAACGTCAACTTCGGAAAAGCATAGAGATCCCGGCTCAGCGACAGGAATCTCCGGAACAAGTCCGCGCGCCCCGGGATTGGCAGGGCCAGCAT
>CAZUJO010000163.1:5653-8147 GCA_964619995.1 uncultured Leptospiraceae bacterium | reverse complement strand
TTTCTAGCTGCCCGCAACCTCCGGGCCTTATCAATCGCAGATTTGAAGTTCACCCCTTGGTGGGCTACCGGCAGCTTCTTGATTCCTTATCTAGATCTATACCGGCCATATCAGGCTTTCAAGGAGCTCTACTCCCATAGTTATCCAGGTTCGGGGCAACCCCGGGCCTCTCTTATCCTTCTGCCCTGGTGGTTACTTTGGCTCTTATATAGCAATTGGTTTCTGATCACCTCCATGAATCCGCGGGCTGGCTTCCAGGACTGGCCTCGCTTTTCGCTTTTCGTCTACGCCTCACGTCTCACACTGAACTTTCTCTACGGCGTGATCATCTATCGTATCTCCGCAGGGCAAGACCGGCGCGCCCCCGCCGCCTAACTAAACGTTATAAGCAATGCGAACGCCATGAAATTCAGACTCACAGTACTTCTTGCAGCTTCACTGTCTTTAACGGCCCCAAGTTTTCCTGCACCTGAAAGTCGCTTCGTTATCCGTACTTCCAGCGGCTCCGGCTATATTGATGATACGGGCAAAATCATCATTCAACCCCATTATGGAGCAGCAGACGATTTCTCTCAAGACCTCGCGGCCGTATTTAGGAACGGCTTCTATGGCTTCATAGACCGCAGCGGAGCTGTGGTAATTCCTTTCAAATTCAGCCGAGCTAAGGCCTTTTCCGAAAACCTGGCCGCCGTTGAAAACGAATCGGGATGGGGATTTGTCGATCGTACCGGGCAGTTCAGAATACCACCTCGACCAAATGATGTCGGCTTCTTTTCCGAAGGCCGCGCCTGGATACAAAACACCTGGTGCCGCTCCACTTCCGGAGTCGCAATGAACGCATGCCCCGCTGGACCCTATGGATTCATTGATACTAAAGGGACTCTCGTCATACCTGTACTCTATAATTGTACTCACTTTCGCTCTGGCCTTTCGGCCTGCGGAAAGGACGGCAGATTCGGCTACATCGACCCGAGGGGAACTATGCAGATTCCCTTCCGTTACGATCTTGCTTTGTCTTTTGCCGACGGCCTCGCGATCGTTGAAAGAGATCACCTCTACGGCTTCATAGATGCTCGCGGCAACGAAATCATTCCTCCTCAATTCCTTGACGCTCGCGATTTTGTCAACGGCATCGCCCCCGTTCGCACCGCGAATCAATCGCGCGGCTATTGGTCATTCATCAACAAGAAAGGCGAAATCTTGTTTGAGACGCGCGCCACCGCTGCTCAGGCTTTTAGCGGGGGCCTTGCTGCCGTCCAGGTAGACGGCAAATGGGGGTATCTCGACCCCCGCGGCATCTTCCAGATTCCCCCAGGATTTGACTTCGCGCATCCTTTTCGAGATGGCCTGGCAATGGTTGTGATCCATGATGCTCACCGCATGTACCTGGACGCCTACATCAACACCAAAGGAGAAATCCTCTACAAATCGGATCTCAAACGCTCGCGGCCTTAGCGTCCGCACTTCGCCTAACTAAAACGCTAACACGCTATGCGCAAAACGCGGTCACAAATTTCTCAAAAATCACATGTTGTCCTGTTCCTGCCAGGGCTCGGTGCTGATCATCGAATCTTTCAACGCTTACAGCTGCGCAATTCCAAGTCCATCTTTCTCGACTATATCCCGGCGCAAGCGAACGAATCCCTCAATCATTATGCCATCCGACTTTGCGAATACTATGGAGTGACAAAACACAAGAACCTCACCCTCGTCGGAGTCTCTTTTGGCGGAATCATTGCCCAGGAAATCGCCAGCAAGATTCCAGTTCAAAATCTTGTTCTTGTCTCCAGTTTTAAGCGAATCTCCGAACTGCCCCTCACGCTTCGCTTATTGTCTCGTCTGGGTTTGGAATCATTGCTGCCCGCGGCTATGATCAATCGGCCGACTCCATTTCTTGATTGGCTTTTCACTATTTCCGCACCGGAGGATCGGATTCTCTTTCATCAAATTGTTCGAGATACCGATGTCGAATTCTTTCGGTGGGCATTGCGAAGGGTATCAAATTGGAAACCACCCCAATATTCAAACACGCCTCATCACTTACACGGTGATCGTGACCGCCTTATTTCTCACACTGGAATCAAGAACTATGAACGCGTGCAGGCTGGAGGGCACCTCATGGTGCTTACCCACGCTCCGCTAATTTCAGAGAAGTTGAATCAGATTCTGACCGCATCCTTCACGTAACTAACGCTACACGATAGGCGCAGCGGCGCCATTAGGAGACTCACATGAAAAGAATAGCCTGTGCGATTTCGCTTTTACTCTGGAGCTGTGTCACAGCAGATAAGTCTTCTCAAAACCTCGTACTCACCTCTGGTGTCCCGGACGATTCCCGATTCAGAACAATGGACTATTCGGAGTTTCGGAGTCCAAGCTTGCACATTTCCATATTCTACGTGGATCCCGAAGGTACGTTCTGGCATCGCATACTTTCCAACTTTCTGGTCGACAATGAACGCGCCGCCCTATTGCAGCTCTCCAACAAGTACGT
>CAZUJO010000163.1:0-5643 GCA_964619995.1 uncultured Leptospiraceae bacterium | reverse complement strand
TTTTGGCAGCTATTACTGTAACAAATCTCTCGGAAACTGACCAAACAATTGAACCGCGTTTCCTGACCCACGAATGGCGCCGGGAAATTCTGACTCCACTCCTTTCAAAATCCGAATATCCGACCTCCCTCTATTGCCTCAACTGGAAGGGAACCGCGAAGAATATCTACAATGCCACGGCGGCCACCGTGACCACCCTGTACGTAATCGGCGCATTTGCCGAATGTGCAGGAAAGGGAAAATGCGAAGCCATGCGGCACGTCGACGACGCCATCCAGCTAGGTACATCAGGGGAGACAGATCCAGCGGCAGCTTTCTCTTCACCGATCTTTCGGTCGCAGATTCAGTATGCTGATATTCTCGAGATAACCGGAACGCACATCGCAGGCGGCGAAGAGAAACGGGGCCTCATCCTTTTCAAGCGACCTTTTCTGGCGCGCGACGTTGATAGGTACTTGACCAATGCCAACTGCGTCATCCAATAAGGGCACCGCCTGCGCGTAACTACACCTACCAGATATATGTTCAGCCCCTGAAAGCCGAGGAGTTGCCATGGGCTGCGCAGTAATTCCCCCCGGGGCCGACCGCACTTGCCCTCACGGATGAAAGCGCCGCCGCAACGGAGGGGAAAATCCTGACACGGTATACGCACGTGGCTACGGGTGCCGTAACTGACATGTCTCAAGATATCGCACAAGCAGCTTACTAACATCCGGCGCGTTTTTCAGGCCTGACAATCAATGCCGCTGACCAGAAAACGTATCGCTGCAATGAGTTCGTCTGGTCAGAGACCGGCCAAAACGTGTTTGAATGGTATTTGCTCCGCCTCAAGCAGACTGGTCATCTAAAGTGAACACTTCTGGTTGCCCAAAATTAACTCCGTGAAAAAACCTGGAAAAAAAAAAGCGGACCTCATGTCCACGCATGGAGATTTTCATGAATCATTTTGCCATAGCACGGGCAGTTGCGATTTTCGTCGTCGCTCTGCTGTTCGTTCCCTCCCCACCGTTGCATGCGCAGACAGAAGGGTGGAACTACATCTATCATGTTCACCGCAACCAGTGTCTGGATGCTGCCGCAAACGATCTCACGGTCGGGATATTCCTCGGTCGTCATGGATGCCACATAGAGAACACGAATTCACGCGACGGAACCGTCATGGTGATCAATTGCAAGGAAGACCCGGACGTGCGTGAATTTGTCTACTTCGGCAGGACACTGGCCGCCTGCGAATGGATAAAGGCCAACTATAAACCATGATCTGGTGTCGCCGGGCAAGGTCGCCCCGTAATCCGCATAACTAACGCTAAGCGTTAGCCGCAATGGGCAAGCCGAATGTCTTATTCACATACCCTCATCAATGCTGGTATATGCTTACTCTTGAGTCTACGTTGTGGAGTAGGCACGAGCGTTCGCAGCTCTGACTGGCAGTTCGCGCCTCAAAGCGAAATGTACCAGCTTGATTTCACAACGGTGCGCTCGGCGCTCGGAGAACCCGATTCCATAGGCGATTCATCACCTGAAACGTGGTACTATACCGGACGGCTCGATCTTTCTGAATTTGCGCGATGTCGGCAATCCGGGAACCGGCCTGCGGCCGAATGCCTGCAATCAACGTTCAGCCGGACCGCGGGATGGCAGCTTCGAGGACCTCTGATTGAGGCGACCTGCGTATCGATTCCTTTGTGGCTCCCTTTCTCTGAACAGACGATGTTCGCACCGTCTGAGGCTTCCGGTGCCGTCACCCCCGCCGGCCGCTCACACCCCGGGGTGCGATGTTTCACCGGGTGCGCCTGCTTCATGCAGCACGGAGCGATGGTCCCTCTTCCGACTTGCACCTGTGCCGTGTGCGACGACGCTGTGGCAGACAGAGTGCATCCGTTGCTCAGGTGAGGCTCGCCTCCCAGCTAACGCTTACGTTATGCGAACAGGACCGATCCTCAGCCCAGATACTGTGAAGGCACCGGGATTCCCTGCAGCCGGAAAAAGGTAAGCTGGTCGAAATATCCCCGCTGGAGGGCGATTCGGCCGTCTCGGATCAGAAAGAATCCGCAGCCACGAAGGCCGAGCGGATCCTTCCACTCCAGAATCGCCCAGTCTCCTGCCTCGTGAATTTGCTCTGGAATGCAGACCATGCTGGCTCGCCCGAACTCGATTTCGAACATTCGACCGATCGCAATTCGACCCACGAGCGGTTCGGTTACGACTTGATGGTTTACCGCGTCCTCGGCATACAATTCCAACAACCCGCGCAAGTCCGCGGCATTGAATCTCCTGACCCATTCCTCAACCACTTGTTTCGGTGACATTGGCTGATTGAATCCAGGAAGATGACAGACGCGGCAAGCCAAATTCCGTCTTCCGTATTGCGGCTAACGTTTAGCGTTAGTTATGCGATCCAGGAAGTCGCGAAAGTGCTGAAACGTTACCCGACACGGGACCTCGTAAGAACATGCTATGCCGCAGACTGACATTCTTGCTGACTTTGCTTTCTTGCCTTCATTGTGCGTTTGGCGCCCATCCGGAAGCCCTGGTTGTTTCCGAGGTCCCGAGTCCGGCCCAGTTGCAACACCATCTTGTGTATCTTCAGGTCTGGGGTGGCAGCCCGACTTTCTATTTTTGGAAGCCGCAGATTTCAGACCAGACTTTCGATGCGGCCTTACGTGAATCGCTTCGCGCCGCGGGCGTGCGAATGACTGACCTTGATTACCGAGCCGATCGCAGGCTGACGGCGCGTATCTGGGATCTTCAGCAGCCAATCCCTGGACGAAACAGAACCGACTGGAGATTTCTTATTGGAAATTGCCTGAACTACTACAATTTCGCTGGTTTATTCGACCATGACACGACCTATACTGTGGAGATCCATATCGCATATTCCCTGACGGCGGGGCCGCGCGATACCCCGATCGGGCATTTGTTTGTGCGCACAAAGGGGACGGCCACTGCCGACGAAGCGTATTTCGAGCTGAAACGTATGCGCCTCGCGACGGAACGTGCCGCGCAGGCCAATATTCGGGAGTTCACCGCCAGGATGTCTGAACTGGAACAGGCTCGATCACCAATCATCCCATAAACACCATGATCCCAGAAGTCCTGTAACCAGCAGCGCATCGCAGGCGTGCGGGCCCGATCTTTGGCCTCGCGCTGCCCGCGACTCGCTTCCTATCGGAAAATCAGCGCCCGACGCCGCGCCACAGCGGTAGGCCGGCTTCAGTCCGCAGCTTGAGAGTCTGACCTGCCTTTGTGATTTCTCTGGCAATTATGATGTTGCCCTGCTTTGAACCTGTGATGGTCACCGTATCCCCTTTGACGAATTTGATCCCGTGCTTCTCCAGATTTGTGGAAGGTCCAACCATGACTGTGATTGACTCATTGCCAGACTGGACAGTCAGATGAATCCCCTCGCGCGTCCCATGTGGTATGGTCGTTACTTCTGTTACCTTGCCGGTTACAGTCACAACCGCAGCCGGATCATAGTTCCGACCCGGGCCAGGCTGTGCGTAAACCGCCGTTACAAACAATAGCCCGCAAAGGCTTGCTATCCTCTTCACCATCTGTTAACTCCTCTTGCAGAAATATGCATTTTTAACAAAAGGGATCCCGAAGCGAAAACACCCGGCTAATGTCTCGCAAGAGTCATGATATCCATCATGGTCTCATGCGCTATGAATTGTTTAAAAAGAGCGAGTTCGCAATGCAGAAATACAGATTCCGATTTTTCCTTGATCCTGGCTCTGGCACTTGCTTGTGGAGTGCGGATGACCATACGAAAGCTGAATATGATTATCCTGTTGACCATCGCCGGCTTCACCTTCCCGAAAATACCTTTCGCGCTTTACAGCATCTCATTGCCTGGTTTGACACCTCCGTAGACTGGGAATATCCGCCGAATCCGGGTCCGTGGACGCCGGAAGAGGCAGATCGGTTCAGCGCATACAAAGCCTCCATCCTCGCACTCGTCAGAACCCAGCTTGGAACGGATTACGAGATTGTGGATGAATCACAATACTAGAAGCGGACGCCCGGCTGCGCAAAAAGCGGATAATCGCTGCTAACGATAAGCGAAGCATCGCGGAGGATCCCAAACACATGTCATTTCAAACCGAATGGTTGGCCGCTCTTGAAGACCGCTTCGGCAAAGTCTCGAGCATTCACAGAATCGCCGCAAGGGAGGATCACGGCCCGGAAATCGTCGTTTTCTTCTTTGAAGGTTTACCTGAGAATCTCCTCACGGCTGTGACCTGCGGACTGTCTTCCGCTCCGAATCCGGAGTGGAAATTGAGCAAACCTGAGCTGATCATCACGCTGGATACGAACGACAAAGCCTGGGGACTGGCCGCCGGATATTTCGCCTCTGCGTTCTTCACTCAGAAATCCTTCAGCTACGGGGATCTATTTATGTTTGATACTCCTGTTTCAGAGGAATCCGAAATGACCGGATTTTTTCTTTTCGCGCCTTCGTTCCTTCCCCCTCCAGAGGATCGTTTCGAATTGTCTGATCGTGTGATTCACCTCGTAGGAATGTATCCGCTCTATCCGTCGGAAATTCAGCTTTATCAGCAAATCGGACTCGAGAAATTCTGGAAGCGCGAAGGTTTTGACATGTACGATGTCCAACGACAGAACCTGGGCGCCTGATTCGCGAGACCTCATGCGAAAATCGAAATTCTCCCTCGCCCATTACAAGGGACAATTTCTCGATCCGGTCAGCCGTACTGACAAGAAAACCCTCGCCATCTGGGCTGCAGACTGCGCCGAGCGTGTGCTGCCCTTTTTCGAAAACAGCTATCCTGACGACAAACGCCCGCGTCACGCTCTGGAAACACTGCAGACCTGGGTCAAGACTGGCATCTTCAAAATGGCTGTGATTCGCAAAGCCTCTCTTGATTCGCATGCGGCCGCGCGCGCTGTCGGCGAAGATAACCCGGCTCGATCCGCCGCGAGGGCCGCCGGACAGGCCGTGGCAACCGCACATGTTCCCCTCCATTCCATCGGCGCCGCAATCTACGCACTCCAGGCCATTCACCGGGCCAGCCATCCTCCGGACGCAGATGCTGCCGTCGCCAGAGAACGCGATTGGCAGTACCAACGTTTGCAGTATCTTGCCCGTCATGAACAGACTGCTCGGCCCTGAAATTCAGCATCACCCTCAATTCCAGGCACAACGTTAGCCGCCGTTCTACGAGGATTTCCCATGAAAGCGCAAGCTACGATCGGTCTTATTGCATCCATCCTCCTTCTCCTGCTCAATCTTGCCTACATCGCCGTACTGGCTGCCGGCCTTCTCACCCTGCCTTCTGCCGATGCGCCAATCCGGGATCCATGGTTCACGTCTATGGAGCTCTTGATTCTTGCCATCGCGCCCGCCCTCGTCGTGCTGATGGCCGCATTGCATTCACTATCAAAACCCCGGTGCAAAGTATATTCGCTCCTTGCGCTTCTCTTCATGCTCGGGCTGTGTGTGCTGACGTTGACCCTCCACTTCTCTATTCTTACTCTTTCACGTCAGGCGGCCTTTCTTGCTCCCCCATGGAACACGATCGTCTTTCCGTTCCGCTGGCCTTCGATTGCCTATGCCATTGATATTGCGGCATGGGACATCTTCTGGCCTGTCTCGCTTGGATTTTCAGGACTCTCGAT
>CAZUJO010000162.1:1214-8162 GCA_964619995.1 uncultured Leptospiraceae bacterium | reverse complement strand
CGTCACCAACTGTCTGAATTTTTTCAGCATCTTCGTCAGAGATTTCGATGCCGAACTCTTCTTCAAGAGCCATAACAAGCTCAACAGTGTCGAGCGAGTCTGCGCCGAGATCGTCAATGAAGTGAGCTTCTGGAGTAACTTCTGATTCGTCCACTCCAAGCTGCTCGACGATGATAGCTTTGATTTTTTCCATATCAGCCATAATTGGCCTCCACGTGTTTAGTTGGTACCCCTGTAGTAGGTACGAGGTGCTGAAAATGACCATACCCTTACGCCGGGCAAGTGCAAAACCAAAAAAAAATCCGGGGCTTTAAAAAAACCCCGGATTTCCGCGAACTCGGTTCGCCCTGAATCAGTCGCCGGAAGCGGGCTGAAAACCGCCGCCGTTGATGTCGAGAACATGGCCGGTGATGAAAGAAGCCATATCCGAGGCCAGAAATGCCACACCGTTGGCGATATCTTCTGGAAGACCGGCTCTCTGGAGAGGGATCATTTTCACCATCTTCGTGCGAATGGCTTCCGGAATCGCGTCTGTCATGTCCGTCTTGATGAAACCGGGGGCGATTGCATTGCAGCGAATGCCGCGGCTTGCGCCCTCAAGGGCCACAGATTTCGTAAAACCGACCACGCCGGCCTTGGAGGCAGAGTAGTTGGTCTGACCCATGTTGCCGTCTTTTGCAATAGAAGAAATGTTCACGATCGCGCCCGTGCGCTGCTTCATCATCTGCTTGAAGGCAGGCTGCGTGCAGTTGAAAACACCGGTCAGGTTTACGGCGATCACCGCATCCCACTGTTCCGGCTTCATACGCATGAGAAGCGTGTCTTTTGTGATCCCGGCGTTGTTTACGAGAATATCGATTTTGCCAAATTCTTTGACGCATGCTTCAATCAGGGCTTCTGCCTGATCGAGTTTTGAAATGTCGCCGGCGTGCGAAATGGCCTTTCTGCCAGTCGCTCCTGCAATTTCTTTTGCCGTGGCTGCTGCCTGCTCTGCATTGATGTCGCTGATGACGACGTCTGCGCCAAGAGATGCCAGTTTCAGTGCGATCGCCTTGCCGATTCCTCTGGCCGAACCGGTTACAACGGCTGCTTTTCCGCTAAGATTGATGCTCATAAGACTCCCCGAATGTTCCGAGGGCGTTTTGCCCGTCTGAGTCCAATTCTCCGCGGAACTTGCTCATGGCGAGCCTTTTTGGAAGCCACAGCCCGGATGCGAATCGGAAATCAGCCCTTTAGAAGATCTGCCAGCGCCCCGGGATGCGGAGACATTTCGCCTTTCTCAATCCAGCCGATTGTGTCGGAAACGGCCTGCATCTTTGGCACGGGCACCCCGGCCCTTCGCGCAGCGTCGATTACGGCTCCCTGAATGTAGCGAACCTCGGTGGGCCGATGGGCCTCTATGTCCTGGAGCATGGAAGTCTTGATCTTGCTGTATTTCATTCCGAGGGCGCGAATCACGCTTCGCTGCACAAAAAGGGGCCAGCCCTGTTTTCCGAACTTGAACACGGAGATCCCTCCCGGAACGACGCCTTCTTCAATTCTGAGGGCGCGCATAACGTTGCCCGTCTCTTCCATAAGAGCGATGGCCAGATCACGGCCGGCGCGGTCTGCGAAGATGCGGCCCAGGGTTTCGCCGCTTACAGCGCCGAGTCCGTTGATCACGCAGTTGATCGCGAGTTTGTTCCAGCGGTATCCGTCCGCATTGTCCGTGAGAAGCACGGGCAGATGCGGCTCAAGAGCCTTCTTCAGAAAGGACGGGGGCATGCGGCCGTTCTCGCCGAGAATCAAATGGCCTGGATTGGACTGGAAGTACGCGCCGTCTTTTGTCTGAACGTTGTATCCCACGATGCCGTCAATGCAGGTCGCCGCGATTTCCTTTGAAATCAGATCGCGCGGAAGGCCGTTTTGAAGCAGGATGAGCTGACCGTGGCCTGTCAGGTGTTTTGCAGCGGACGCAAGCGATCCGGCCAGATGCGCTCCTTTCATGCCGAGAAAGATGAAATCAAAATTACCGGCGCGATTCAAAAGCTCTGCGCTCATTACGTCGTCGCACGTCAGCTCCGTCTTCTTTCGGCCTGTGAGAAATGTGAATCCACGCCGCATTTCGGCAAGCCGCTCCTCTTCGCGCGCAAGGAGCGTAAATGGCTGCCGATTCAGGTAGAGCGCCCGGGCCACAGAGGCGCCGATCGCACCGAGTCCCAGAATTGCGATCGTCTTTGTAGTGTTAGATGCTGATGCAGACCTTGCCGAAGTGCTTGCCATGAGCCAGATACTCAAGCGCCTCTCCAGTGCGGTCAAACGAAAAAGTCCGGTCGATGACGGGCTTCATCCGGTGCAGCGCCATTGCGCGCGTCATGGCCGCAAGTCCGTCTCTGCTGCCCACAAGGATGCCCTGCATGCGCACATTCTGCATCAAAATGGGGAGAAGATTCAGATCTTTTGCAGAACCGGCCAGAATCCCGATCAGGCTGATGTGCCCGAAGAACTTAACGGCTTTGAGCGACTCTTCAAGAGTTCCCGCCCCGCCGACTTCAATGATGTGATCTGCGCCTTCCATGTCCGTGATCCGGCGGACTTCTTTGGACCACTGCGGTTTCTGGCGGTAGTTGATGACATCGTCGGCGCCGAGCTTCTTCGCCTGCTCCAGCTTCTCATCCGAGCTCGATGTTACGATGACGCGCGCGCCCAGCATCTTTGCAAATTGCAGCGCAAAAATAGAAACTCCTCCCGTGCCAAGAACCACAACCGTCTGTCCAGGAACGACAGTCGCTTCTGTGACGAGCGCGCTCCATGCGGTGAGAGCCGCGCAGGGAAGGGTCGCTGCTTCTTCGTAGCTCATGTAGTCTGGAATGCTTACGAGGCTTTTTTCCGGAAACGCGCGCATCTCTGTAAGCGTTCCGTCGAGCGGCCCGCCGAGTGAGGAATTGCGAACCTGCTTCAGATTCGGCGTTCCGGAAATCCAGTCGAGCGCGAAGCAGCTCATCACACGGTCGCCGATCTTGTATCCTGTAACGCCCGGCCCTACCCCAATCACTTCGCCCGCGCCGTCCGAACCTGGAACGAGCGGCAGTTTGTAGCGCGGATTGTACTGCCCGATCACCGTCAGGTGATCACGATAGTTCAAAGACGCTGCGCGCAGTCTCACCACCACTTCCCCGTGTGCCGCTGCGGGTTCGGGCGCCTCCGCAAGTTTGAGGTTCTCGACGCCAAAGCCGGATTGGATTTCGAATCGTTTCATGCTTGCACGAAGGTGGCCGTCGCGTCCCTCTGTGCAACCGAAATCGGAGTGGATTCATGAATCATTGGAAACGCGTTGGTGTCATTTGTGCCGGGATCTTTCTCGGCCTGTTTGTTTTGCGCCTTGCATATACTTTATCTGCCGGGGAACCGGAACGCGCCGAGGCGGCCGGCGAGTCTTTCGAGTTTGCAAGAAAGAACTACGCGTCTGAAAAGCAGGCAGTCTCGAACAAAGACGCGCTCATGCTTTCCTCGCAGAAGTACGAGAAGGTGGCCACGCTCTCATCGCGCTCCTCACAGTTTGAGTCAGATGAAAAGAAACTGCGGCAGAGCGTTGCAGAGTTCAAAGGAGTCATCCAGTTCGAACAGAACTCAGGCCTTCCGGGCCGGCGTATATTGCATGTGGCCGTTGGAGTTCATCCGGACCGGTTCGACGATATCATCGCCAGTCTGCGCGGGATCGGGCGACTCACAGGCATTCACGTCAACAAGACCGACAAAACGAGCGACTACAAAGACCTGAATGCGAAACGGATCTCACTGGAAAAATATCGAGCCGGATTGCTGGCGCTGAAAGGGCGAAACGGCAAGATTGAGGAGTTGATCAGTCTCGAACAGAAAATCCTGGAGATAGAAAAGGAGATTCAGGAAAAGGGAGTCCAACTTGGAGAATTTGATGCAGAGAACGAATTCTGCACTGTGAAATTCAGCCTCTACGAGGGCGGCGCGTCTGGCAAAGGCTTCTTGCGAAAGACGTTCGACGCATTCGAATGGGCCGTCCTCTGGTCACTGGGTCTAGCGTTCTTCTATTTATTCTGTGTCGCGGGTCTCTGGATTTCGCTCAGGCTCTTTGAGAGAGGAAAGAAGATGTTTATTGCGATGAGAGGTGCCGGGGACTGAGCAAGGCGAGCCCGGGTTCGCAATCGAACCCGGACTTTCGCGGCGATCTTACTTCCGGCCCATTCCTTCCTGCGGTGCACCCACGAGGATGGACATGTTGCCGTGCGGATGTTTGTTTTCGCGCATGAGCTGATGGCAGGCCCCCGTCTCTTCGAATTTGTAGGTCTTCGAAAGACACGGGTCTACTTTCTTCGCGATCACGAGATCGTTGAGTCCTTTGCAGTTTTCGTCGTTTGCGAAGTGTGAACCCTGCAGACGCTTCTGACGCATCCATAGGTAGCGAAGGTCGACCGTTGCATTAAAACCGGTAGTGCCCGCGCAGATCACAACCATGCCGCCTGTTTCGCAGACGAATGCAGAGGTCGGCAGCGTGGATTCACCCGGATGTTCGAAGACAATCTGGGGATTCTTTCCTTTGCCGGCGATGTCCCAGATGGCCTTGCCAAATTCGCGCGCGGCTTTCGTCCAGTTAACGAAGACTTCCGGCTTGTTGATGTCGCTCGTAAGAGCGCCCCAGTGTTTGAAGTTGTTGCGGTTGATGACGCCTGCGGCGCCCAGCTTCTTGCAATAGTCGATCTTGTCGTCCGCGCTGACCACAGCGATCGGAACGGCGCCCGCTGCCTTTGCAATCTGAATGGCCATGGAGCCAAGTCCGCCCGCGCCGCCCCAGATGAGAACCACGTCGTCTTTTTGAACGTTATTCGGCGTCCAGTGGTGCAGCATGCGGTATGCGGTTGCTGCGACGAGCATGTATGCGGCCGCTTCTTCCCAGGAAAGATGCGGAGGCTTGGGAAGCAGTTGATGATCCTGAACCTTGCAGAACTGCGCGAAGGAACCCCAGTTGCTCTCGTATCCCCAGATGATTTGAGACGGAGCAAACATGGGATCTTTGCCTGCTTTCACCCAGGGATCGTTTCTGTCCCACATTCCGCAATGGATGACGACTTCGTCCCCGACTTTTACGTTTTTAACATCGCTTCCAATTTTGTAGACGATTCCGGATGCATCGGACCCGCCGATGTGGAATTTCTCGGGCTCCCCTTTCTTATTTCTCGCGCCGATCACATCGACCGGATAGCCGAGGGCGGCCCATACGTTGTTGTAGTTTACGCCGGCTGCCATCACGGCAACGAGCACTTCGTCCGGTCCTACTTCTGGAACATCGATCTGCTCCATCTGGAACGCGGTCTTTGGTTCGCCAAACCTTTCCGGCCGGACCACCTGAGCATACATTTTCTTCGGCACTTCGCCGAGGGGAGGAAGACTTCCAACGGGTACGATTTCTTGTGACATGGGCCAAATCGGCCAGAGTCACTCAGGAGAGCAATTTCTTTGCAGACCAGGGAATCAGAAGAAAACCCACGACGGCCACAAGGAAGTAGCGCAGCACGCGCAGCGACTCGCCCATGACTCCTTCCCGCGGCAGAAGGGGCCCGAGACCCGCTTGCACGGCGAAGACGATCAAGATCGTGACTGCAAACAACAGGACACGCCTGCCTGTCGTAAGAGGGATTTCAACCGGGGCAGTCAGGCATACGACAAGGGCGCCGAGAAGCGTTCCCGCAGCGCCGAGCATCGTATGAGGTGAAAGCGGGCCGCGCTCGGCATACAGTCCCGGACTTGCAGCTCGCACTGCGAATCCCAGAGCGATCATCACAAAAGGCAGAACAAGAGTTGCCGCGCGAAATGGCGACGTTTCCCAGAATCTCTGAACCCGCGAGCGCAGAGTAAAGTAGGCCAGCAAGAGGACACCGCCGATGAGCCAGCCGGCAAGCACATCCTGTAAGAAATGAACTCCCAGATAAATGCGCGCGAAACTGATGGATACAACGACCGCGGCGCATGCGGCGAAAATGGAGCGCTTCCTCGCCGGCCAGCGCGCGGCCAGAATGGAAGCAAGAACCATCCATACAACGAGCGCGTTCTGCGAATGACCGGATGGAATCCCGTAGGAGGTCTCATTTGCGAAGCCCTGAACCTGGGTCGAAATCCAGTACGGACGCGGGCGCGAGAACATCCATTTGAAGAGGCAGTTCACATAGGCGGTCGTGACGATCATGAACAAAAGTTCCATGGCCTGCCGTCTGCGAAAGAACCAGAACAGAAGCGGAACCAGGAGGAAGTAGAAGGTTTCGACTCCCAGAAAACTGAGCGCATGCATGACCGGGGCGAGCCCGGGAATGGTTTGAGCGGCAATGTTGACCTGTATCAGGTTCTGTTCCAGTACTTCAAACATGGACGCAGTGGAGTCCCGGTCCGCCCGGAAACAAGAAAAACTTGCGTGCATGCCGCGAAAAGATCGCATGGAGAACGGCAAAACTTTGGAAACACAGATCGTAGAATTTCCCCTCGATGAAACAGAGCGCAGGATCCGGCATGTAATCTCGATTATGCCGGCGCTCGGCAGAAGCCTCCTTTCCGCGCAGGACTCTCTGAACATTCGGAACTCTTCCTCATCGCAGTCAGACAAAGCTCTCATGGAGAAGGCGGATCGCACGATCGGCCATACGATTGTTCGGTCCCTGCAGACCCAGTTTCCCGATGACCGGATCGTCAGCGAAGACGAAGGCCAGGTTGGATCGGACGGCGATTTTGAATGGTGGTGCGATCCCGTGGACGGAACCCGTAACTTCATTCACGGGATTCCATTCTTCTGTATTTCTATAGGACTTACCTGGAGAGGCAGCCCCGTCGGCGGAGTCGTTCATGTGCCGGCCCTGGGACAGACCGGGCATACGTATAATGCGATTGTCGGCCAGGGCGCTTTCAAGAATAAAAATCCAATTCACGTCTCGACGGTAAAACAGCTCG
>CAZUJO010000162.1:0-1204 GCA_964619995.1 uncultured Leptospiraceae bacterium | reverse complement strand
TCGGGACTTCCCTACAAGAGAAAAGAAATCATCGGCGATATTCTCGGAGACATCTTCGCATTCGTAAGCGCGGGAATCGGACTCAGACGGACTGGATCTGTGATTCTGGATCTCTGCTGGATTGCGGAAGGGAAATTTGACGCCCTCTGGGACAGAGACCTTGGCCCCTGGGACACATGCGCGGCCAGCGTCATTCTGATGGAAGCCGGCGGAAAGATATCAGGCTATCTTGGAGAGAAGTTCGATCTTCATCAGACGCGCATAGTGGCGTCTAACGGTTTTCTGCATGAAGAAGCAGTGCTGGTTCTGCAGAAGGCGCGAAAGACAACGATGAACTGATTCAGGACCTGGTATCGTCCACTCGCTCGAACACCATGCGGTCAGCGCGGACAATCGCCTGAGCGTCTCCTGATTTTCAATCAACAGCCTCTCGACGCGCCGATCTGCAGAGAGGTTTCCCCGGTGCGCCCAGACCCATGAACGATTTCAAATTTTCCTCTGACCTGCGGCGCTATCCTGTGCTCTGCAATCCAGAGGCCTGGTTCCGCCTCTTCGCAAGCCCGTCGATTTCTATGAGCCATCCGGGTCGGCAGACCGGCGCGTGCAGAAGAACAAATGGAACTCCGGGCAGATTCTGTTCAATTGCGCTTCGGACCGCGCCTGCCTCATTGAAATCCCTCAGGTAGACAGAAGCGTACACGAGATCCCGCAGGCTCATTTCGGACGTCTGCAACAAAGCCTGAATGTTCTCAAGAGTCCGCCCAATCTGTCCGTGCAGATCAAGCTCGTGAACAATGCAGCCTTCGTTGTCAATGCTTGCTGTGCCTGAAATGTACATTGCATCCTCGCCTTCCGCCTCAACACGAATCGCGCGCTCAAAGGTGACTCCGTACTCAATCGTGGGATTCATGTGCGTGAGTGCCTGGACTCTTTGCACGGGGGTCCGGCCTCCGTATATATGGCCGCTCAGGAGCACGGCATGACGGTGATCCCGCGACCTCCCGCCGATGCCGGTGCTTGCGGGGTAGCCGGAGGCAGGCGTCAGACCGTGCGAGTGAAAGAACGCTTTTCGCGCTTCCACCATCCCCGCGTAATTGTTGTCGATGTCGTTTACATAGATCCATGTGCGCACCAGCCGGGACGGATCGAGTCGTTCTGCTTCGCAGTAGTCGAAGACGTTGTCGAAAATCGATGTTGTCTGTCC
>CAZUJO010000161.1:0-8172 GCA_964619995.1 uncultured Leptospiraceae bacterium | reverse complement strand
CACTGGAGTGCAGGATTTGAACCTGGCGATCTTCGGCCGCCTGACGTTTATTCCGAAATATTCAGATCTTTACAACTCCGAACGTTACCCCCCCGTGCACCAGCTCGATCTGCGCCTGGATCACTTCACAAATTACGAATGGGGCTATGCAAACTGGTACGTGGAGCTCATCAATGTTTACGCCAGAAGAAACGTCGAATCGGAGAACTTTGATTTTCTTTACCCGTACGTGAAAGGGACGAATCCTGCGTACAGTTATGAATCGACCTACATTCAGACGCCGATCGGCGGAGGGCGCCAGCTGCTTCTGCCGCTCATAAACATCGGACTGGAGCTGAAGTTTTGAAGGCAGGTCAAAATATGAACTCTACCGCCAGAGCGATCCTGCTCCCCCTCTTCGCGGCGATTCTATCCTGCGCGCAGATTCCGCAGATTCCCGCCGGCGAAACGAACGATGCCCTTATGACGAGTGTGCTCGCGCTGCTGTACATGGACACCGGAAACTGCGCGCGAAGTTACAAAGTCACAACCAATTCCGGCCAGCTCTATTGTTCGAATGCGCCGCGATCCATATGCAACTACTGGGAAGCATTCTTCTACATGTCTCCGTCACCGGTATACGGAAAGATTCTTGTAAGCGGCGCAAATCAAACGCGTTACCGCGCCGAGTGGGGATTTGCGACCACAGATTATCCCTCCTGCGCCACGGCGGCCGCGGCCGCGACCAACCTGTCCTATCCTGGATTCAAGACGCAGACTGCCGCGCAGATTTCGAACGCAACGACCCTCTTCAGCCTGACTCCGATCGCGGATTGCACGGCGCTCGGCAATTCCAACATTGGCAAACTCGCGACGAAACAGCAGTTTGAATTCCTTGTATCGCCGAAGGGTGTGCTTGCCTGGCAGGCGAAGCTTCTCGGACAGCAGAGCTGCTTCGACAGCCTTCAGGTCTCAAACATTGACAAACAGACTGCAACCGACTACGTGAATGGGAACATCATTCTTGAAACAGTCTGCAACTACGGATCGAGCGCCGCGCCGAACAACTGCACGTCAGCGGAAAAGGCGGTCGCATATCCGTTCGATTTCACGGGTGCTCTGTGAAAACCGGCATTGCCTTCGCAGTTCTGCTTGGATCCGCCGCTCTCTACCAGGGCGTTTCTTACCGCGCGAATCTCGAGCGTGAGACTCTGCGCCGCGGGCGCGTGGTGATTTCCACGGGAGATTCTGCGGTCTTCGATGCTTCGCGCAACCGGGAAGGCAGCGCCCGATATCTACTCGATGGGCAGACTTCCACCTGCGCGCGCCTGTATTTTCCATCCAATCATCCGGAAGGAACGCATTTCTTCGCAGAGCTTGCTCTGACCCATTTTCCGGGAAAGCCTCCGAGGCTGCGGCGTCCGCGGGGGATCCGCATCATTCATGGCTGCGAAAACGCGGCTCACATCGGAAAAGCGGAAGTATCTGTGCTTCTCAGGCGGGCGAACGACATTGATGCGGAAAACGTCATCCCCGCCCCCGTCGTGGTCTATTCCCGCACGATCGACTTCAGCCGGGGCGATGAGGAATGGATTCCCCTTCCCCTGGATTTTCCGGAATCGAATCAATACCCGGACCACGTGTCCGTCATCATCGTCAAGGTTCGAATTCTGTCCGTTCGTGAGGCTTACTGGCATGCCGTCGGCATCCGTGAAGTTGTTTATGTTGACTCGGACGCGCAGAGCGGTATAGACGAAGTATGGACGGCCCAATGACGATCAAATACCCTGGAGACTGGATCGCGAGAAAGAAAGGCCCGAAGATCAGCGTCATCACCGCATACGACTACACCTTCGCACGGTTAGTGGATCGAAGTGAAATCGACGCAGTCCTCGTGGGCGATTCCCTGGGAATGATGATGCAGGGAAAGCCGTCCACGCTTCCGGTTACAGTCGATGAAATGGTCTACCATGCGTCCCTCGTGCGCCGCGGCACGAGCAAGTTCATGATTGCCGACCTTCCCTTTGGCCTGATTCATACCTCATTTGAAGCGGCCGCAGCAGCAGCGGTCCGCCTGATGAAGGAGTCACTTGCGGACGCGGTGAAGATCGAAGGCGCGACGGATGTCTGCATCGGCCTTGTGGAGCATCTCACCGAGAACGGGATTCCTGTCATGGGCCATCTTGGATTTCTTCCGCAGAGCATCCACACGCTTGGCGGCTATCGTATGCAGGGAAAAACAAACAGCGATTCTCTCGTTGACCAGGCGCGCTCTCTCGAATCTGCGGGAGCCTTTGCCATGGTTCTAGAACTAATCCAGGAAGATACGGCCGGTAAGATGACGCGCGAAGTCGGAATTCCAACCATCGGAATCGGCGCAGGATCGCAGACCGACGGCCAGGTGCAGGTGCTTCACGACGTTCTTGGGCTCGACCCGGATTTTCGGCCGAAGCATGCGCGGCGCATGCGCGACCTTTCCGGTGATATCATTCAGGCATTCAGCGACTTCCATCGCTCCCTGCAGTCTTGAGTCTGAATGCCGCCTGACGGCGCCCCGCAGTCGGCAGCTCCGGGTCAACCGCCGGAAAGCTGCTTGTAGATCTCGTCGGCGAGAGTGAAACCGGGCTGCTTCGACATCATCTTCGCATATTCGTCGTAGAGGAAGTCCTCGAAGATTTCCTGCGTTCGGCCGCCGAAGAGCAGATCATTGTCTTTGTGCAGGTTCTTTCTCATCGCAGAAAGCATCTGCCCGAGGAAGATCGCCTGAAACTCCTGGGAAGCTTCGAATAGTTTCTTCTTCTCGGGATTCGACCGGACTTCCTCGGCAATGTTGCGCTCGCTCGCGGGCTTGCGGCTCTGATTCAGAGTCTGCTCAAACGATACCGCAGGAGCCGCCGGCTTCGCAGCCTGCGATCTTGCCATGATGTCGAGACCGCCTTGCGAGCGGGCGTTTCTGAATTGTTCGAGAGCGTTTGCGTTGATTTCCATATTCCTATTGTACCAGCAGTTCCGCGTGCAGAGCGCCCGAGTCGCGCAGAGCCTCAAGAATCGAAACAATATCGCGGGTGGAAGCGCCCATGGCGTTCAGAGCGTCCATGATTTCCTGCACGGAGGCGCCCGAGAATGCCTGCATGACGGGCTTTTTCTCGTCCGGTTTGGTCAGGTAAATTCCATTGGGATACTGATTGCCCGAAACAATGAGGTCCATGCCGCCGCGGCTTACCGCCACCGGGTCCACGCGGACGTCGCCGCCCATTACGATCGCACCGGTGCGCTCGTTTACGACGATGCGGGCCCGCGATTTCACGGCCACGCGGATTTCTTCGATATCCGCAATCACAGAAGATACGTCTTTGCCTGCGGGGATCTCAACTGCAATCGAGCCGTTTTCGATGACGGGACGCGAATCGGGATATTTCTTTTGGATCTTGTCGCGCGCGTCTTTCGCCGTAGAAAAATCAAAGTCGTTCAGGGTGATGCGGATCTTCTGAATGCGGCGCGGAGGATCGATCTTCTCGCCCTTTTCATTCTTGTCCTGCACCTGTTCGAACACAAAATTCGACTGAATGTCCCGCTCGACGCTCGCTCCGTTCATCACGGTTCCTACAGTCTTGCCGCGCGCATTTCTGCCGGCAGATTGTCCGCCTGACGTTACAACTCCCTGGGCCACAGCATAAACGTTTCCGTCGCCGCCCTGCATGGGAGTCTGGATCAGAACCCCGCCTTCGAGTGATTTCGCATCGCCGATAGAGGATACAGTTGCGTTCAGACGATCGCCGCGGTTGGCGAAGGCGGGCACCTCAGCAGTCACGAGAACGGCGGCCACATTGCGCGCCTGCAGGCTGCCCGAGTCGATCCGCTGCCCCAGGCTTCCGAGCAGGTTTCGCACGGAATCTTCTCCGAGTTTGCTTTTGGAATCCCCGGTTCCCGGAAGTCCGACTACAATTCCATATCCGAGAAGCACATTCGAGCGCACGCCCTGTATGCGCGCCAGGTCTTTCAGCCGCACTCCGTCGTCTTTCTTTGTCTGGGCCGAAAGCGAAGCAGGCACAGCAAGGAGCACAGACGCAAGCGTTCCCAGGATCAGGATAAACGTTATGCGGCGAATCATTGATCCCTCGATTCGCCGAAGATTCGATTCAGATACTCAAGCAGCATCTGCTCTTTTTCTTCCGCAGTGGGCTGAGCCGACGTCTGCGGTCCGGTGGTTCCGTTCGCAGGAAGCTGTTTCATGGGCAGGTTCTTGTTCTGTGGAACCGGCCCGCCCCGCATGAGCACCTGAAGATCCGATACGTCTTCTGAACGGATCGTACGGTCCGGTTGAATGTCTTCGCGGTGGATGATGCCTGATACCTGGACCTGCACGCGCGTGCGGCCGTCTTCGGGAGCGACTGTTTTATTTCCGGTAAATTCAATTCCGGCATCGGTTACACGCGTAACGGTGACACCCATGCGGAACTTTACGCGCGCCCTGCTGCGCGCGCGTGAGTCCTGCTTGCTCTGAAAGTTCTTATCCACGTTTGCAGGCGGAAGGTATTCTGTGAGGGTCTTGTCCGGCGCGAGTTTGATCTTCGCTTCTTCTGAGTTCGCGCCCTGGAATTCGTACTCCACGGTCATCGGCTCGTCGACGGCCAGTTTCAGAACGGACCCCTGGGCAATGCGGCCGGAGGGACTGTACGGATTGTGGTCTACCCAGAGATCGCGGGCAACAGCTGTGCCCAGAAATGCCAGTCCAAGGAGAACGCCCGCAAGCGCCCCTGAGAATCTAGGGGACCAGGACCGCTGTGGTTTCGTCGACAACATCCGCTTCTTTAATATCGGACTTTTTGCCGGAAGGCAAAAGAATTCGGACCTTGATGCGGCCGCCCGGTTCCGCGTCCGTAAGGGAGGTCGACTTGCATCGGACGACAATTCCGCCCGTCTGATGCACCAGCGTGATCGACTGTCCCCGGCGGACCGTCGTGGTTTTTCGGAGGTGGGAGGCGTAGATGGGTTTGCCCTCCTCAACCGAGTCAATCAGGCGGCTTCCGAGCAGGTTTTCCGGGGCGAATTTCTCGACATCGGAGTCCAGTTCCTTCGTTTCAATGCGATAATCGCCGCGGGCGATCTTTTCCCCGGCATCCAGACGCCGCGCTGCTACAGGGACCTTTGCCAGGCGCAGGATCGTCACTTCGATCTGCTGGCGCAGAAGGGTACGGTCCTTTCCGTTTTCCGGAACTACCAGATCCACGGCGATCACGAGCTTTCCCGCCGCAAGCCTTGAGGCCTGGGGAGGCAGACGATAAACGACTTCTGTGCCCTGCTCCGGCAGTTTCAGTCCGCCGGACACTCGAAGATTGTGGTGCGTGAGGAATTCATCACCGCCCGATAGGCGGCGGATTGCGGATTTGAGCGACTCCTGCGTTTCTTCGCTGCTCAGGTTCTTCGTAAGAGGCACGACCCACACACCCGGCCCGTAGATGGTTTCGCATTCAGCGCCGAGCGCGCGAGAAATGTCTTCGCGCGAAAGATAGTACGGCTCACGAACGCTCGCAAGGAGGACACGGTCGCCCGGCCCCTCTCCTTCGAGGCGCGCCACTTCTGAAAGTTTCACAGCCCCGCCGCTCGTTCGCACAACCGGCTCAAGATAGAGCCTGTAGGCGAAGAGCTCAGTGGACGCGAAAATCAGAAAGAGGGCCGCTCGAATCATCGCTTCATGCCGATCGCGGTTCCGAGCATGCTGTCTGAGGTGATGATGGACTTAGAATTCGATTCGTAGGCGCGCTGCGCGACGATCATATTCACCATCTCTTCAACGAGTTTTACGTTCGACATCTCGACAAAGCCCTGCATGAGTCCGCCCATGCCGTCCATGCCGGGAGTCCCCTGAATTTCAGGTCCGCTTGCGACCGTTTCTTTGAAGAGATTCTTGCCGATGGCCTGGAGCCCCGCGGGGTTCACAAAGCGGTAAAGATCGATCTGGCCGATGCGGGTCGGGCGCTGGTCGTCGCCGATTCGCACCGTTGCTTCGCCGTTCTCAGATACTTGAAACGTATTATTAATAGCGCCCGGCGGCAGAGTGATCGGGGGCTCAAGAAGATACCCGTTTGAAGTGACGATCTGCTGGCGCGAGTCGATTTTGAAGCTTCCGTCGCGCGAGTATGCGAACGTCCCGTCCGGCATGAGCACCTTGAAGAATCCAACCTCGGAGCCGACGGCGAGATCGAACTTGTTTCCGGTCGCCTGGAGGCTTCCCATCTCGAACATCTTCTGCGTCGCCGCTACGCGCGTGCCGTGTCCCACGTAGACGCCGGTCGGAATTTCCGAAACGGCGGTGGCCGGTGTGCCCGCGAGGACCTGGTGCTGGTAGACGAGATCCTCGAAGTCCGCGCGGTTCTTTTTGAACCCGAACGTATTCACGTTGGCGAGGTTGTTTGCGATTGTATCGATCTGGTATTGCTGGGCCACCATTCCGCTGGCCGATGTCCAAAGAGAGCGAAGCATATCTTCCGTATCGGCGGCCGGCCCCATTCCATGAGCGATATCATGCGCCGCCCGGCTTAAAAAGGCTGGAGTCCGGAAGGCCTGCCGCAAGCCTTCTCCCGTGAAAACACCTGAAATCGGCCGAGAAGCCGCAAGCCGCATCCTCGAGAAACTCGGGAAGCACGGCGCCCTGATCCTGCTGATCCTGATTGTGATAAGACCTGCCTTTGTACGCGAGCGCCAGGTCGAGACGGCTGCGGCCGCAGCAGGCTGCGCGATTCTATTTCAGGCGGGGAAGACCCTGAGACCCAGGCGTCTGCCGGCGGGGAAAGAGCCATGCTGAGCGAGTTTCTTCCAAAATCACGCATTCTCACCGGGCTTTCCGGAACCGTGGACGAAATCACATCGAGGCTTGCGCTGCTTCTGCCGGAACACGCAGCCGCAGAAGCAGACGGCCGGGCGCGGCTCTTTCATTACGACGGCGTGGCCATCCCCCACTTTCGCACACCGCACGTACAGAGACCCGAACTGGCGATGGGAGTTTCTCAGGAGGGCGTTGAGGTGGAAGGAAAGAGGATCCACATCATCCTCCTCATGGCCCTGCCCTCTGACGACACCGGGCTCGCCCTCCTTGAGGGTTTGTGTTCCCTTCTGCCCGCGATTTCAGAAACCGCACGATCGAGCGCAGACGCATCCGCAGTGCACGCAGCGATCCTGCGCGAAGAGGAAAATCCGCAGCAATCTTCCTACATCAACCTCACAAGTGATCAGGTCGCGTTCGAGC
Source organism: uncultured Leptospiraceae bacterium (assembly GCA_964619995.1). Lineage (GTDB taxonomy): Bacteria > Spirochaetota > Leptospiria > Leptospirales > Leptonemataceae > JAEUSB01. Next base: position 947 of record CAZUJO010000161.1, on the reverse strand, counting down.
TGCAGACGGACCTGAGCGCCGGGCTTTCCACCAAAGAAGCGCAGCGCCGCCTGACGGAGTACGGACGAAACGCGCTCAAACGCCAGGCGCGTACCCCATGGTATCTGCGGCTCGTCGGCAACTTCTTCAGCTTCTTTGCCATTCTGCTGTGGCTTGCTGCGATTCTCTGTTTTGTTCCCGGTGTAGACATGCCGCAGCTCGGCCTTGCGATCCTGATCGTCGTGATCGTAAACGGAATCTTCTCTTTTCTGCAAGAATACAAATCAGACCAGGCGGTCGAGGCTCTGCAGAGATTGATTTCGCCTGCATGCCGCGTTCTGCGCGACGGCGAAGTGACGGAAGTACAGACATCGGAACTCGTGCCCGGTGATATCGTCTGCCTCGAAGAAGGCGACATTGTTCCCGCAGACGGACGCCTCATCGAAGCGTTCGAAGTGGAAGTAGACAACTCGGCGCTGACCGGAGAATCAAATTCGGTTCGCCGCTACAAAACAGAACAGGCGGTCATTCTCCCGGGAAAATTCCTCTGGATCGAGATGCCGAATATCGTCTTCGCCGGGTCTGCCTTGATCCGCGGATCTGCAAAGGCCGTCGTCTTCGGCACCGGAATGAGCTCCGAAATCGGCAAGATCGCGCGTCTGACCCAGGAGATACGCAAAGAAGAAAGCCCTCTGCAGAAGCAGTTGAAGGGCACCGTGTATGCGATTGCGGCCCTGGCCTTCACACTCGGCGCGGCGTTCCTGATCCTCGGATGGTTTTTTGCCGGCCTTACGTTTCTTCAGGCATTCGTATTTTTCATAGGGCTCTTTGTGGCAAATGTTCCCGAAGGCCTTCTGCCGACTGTGACTCTGGCTCTAGCGATGGGCGTTTCGCGTATGGCGCTTCGGAACGCGCTCGTGAAGAATCTTTCTTCTGTGGAAACGCTCGGATGCACGACTGTTATCTGC
>CAZUJO010000160.1:6521-8172 GCA_964619995.1 uncultured Leptospiraceae bacterium | reverse complement strand
CGTGAATGTTGACTGGATTCTGCGCGTCCAAAGCGATCAGGCCGGCAACTACACTGTGTATCTCAATGATTCTGACGAAACGGCCCTGCCCGTGGGCAGAGCCTATTATCCGCGGCTCAAGGAGCTCATGGCCGGCCATTGATCCCATCATACCGCAGGTGATCCGCCAAATGGAGCGTTCGTCAGGCAGGCTTGACCATCCGTCCTTCGTCTGTTAACATCCAATCCATGAAAAAGTTCTTATGGATTCTGTGCGCGGCCATTCTTGCGGGCAGCGGATGTTCTTCGCGGCCCGTCCCTCTTCAGGGCGCCGTTATTACGGCCGTGCGCGGCAATGTTTCGCTTCAAAAATCAGCCGAAGTGTATCCGGTCACGGCGAAGGATCTTTACACGAAAACAGGCCTGCTTCTTCCAGGGATGACACTGGTGACCGCGAAAGATGCCCAGGTGGATCTCCAATTTTCGTCCGGCACAAAGATGCGCATCGGCGCTTGCAGTTCCGCGAAACTTGAAAGCGCGGCGATCATCATAAATGGAAGCGATCGCATTGCGCTCCGACTGGAGTCTGGCAGCATTCTCAGCAACGTTGCGAAACAGAGTGCACCGGGACAATTCACCGTGCAGACTCCAACAGCGCTGGCCGGCGTTCGAGGAACTGAATTCATGATTGAAGAAGGCCGCACCTGTGAACCAGGAAGCAGCGGCTCTGTAACGCGTGTGTCGGACGGGGCTGTGGAGGTATCCGGCAAGGATGGAAAACCAGTTCTGGTCGAATCAGGAAAGAAAGTCACAGCGGATGCGAACGGTACGCGAGTGGAAGCGATGCCGAATACCGAGCGTGACGAACTGCATGCAAAAGCATCCGCAATCGAAGCCATCACAGAGCAGGGAAAGCAGATGCTCGACAGCGTCCTGAAGCAGTTTCCGGAAAACGATGCAAACTACAAGAAAGCGCTTGAGCAGCCGGTGAATCCGCCCCGCGAAAATCCGAAAGAAACAGCCGCACCGCAAGCAAGCTCAAGTCCGCAAGCGGCGCCCACCACCGCGCCCCAGACTCAGCCTGCGCCAGAGGCGCCGGCCGCTCCCGCGCCGAAGCCGGTCGAACAGGGTCAGGTGACTCCATCCAAACCGGCAACAACCCCGGGCGCAAACGATGCACCGCCCTTGATGTAAGGATCTACATCAAAAGACTTTTACCGCGGCGCTGAAGGAGATTCCCTTGAAGATATCCTTCGCGCCGTTCACAGAGAAGTTCGGCTGCAAGCGCGTTGGAGTCGCCGGCAGCGGAACGAGCGTGGCTGCGAGGCCGGGCGTTGCATCCGTCGAAATGATGGAGATGCCGTCGTCGCGCGCATTGCGGGACTGCATTTTCATTTCCTGATAGAAGACTCCGATGCGGAACACAACCGTATCGAAGGACAGGCGATAGTCGACTTTGCCCGTAAAGCCTGGCATCCAGAGCCGGTCCGTGATGCGGTCGCGGAAATAGCCCGTTGAGCCGGCATACGTGTTTGATCCGGAAGTGATGTTTGAGTATCTCACGAGATTCGATTCATCGAGACGCAGGGTGCCGTCCAGATTCACAGCGGCAATTTGCGCGCCGAATGAATGACGATTGTTCAGCAGGAGCGTATACATGATCCCGGCAGCC
>CAZUJO010000160.1:0-6511 GCA_964619995.1 uncultured Leptospiraceae bacterium | reverse complement strand
TCCGACAGACACGTCGTCGCGCGAAGCGTAGCTCCAGCTCTGGCCCTTGACTCCGCCAAAAGCGGAGAATGCAGTGCTGCCGAGGCGCTTCGAAACAACCAGATCAAAATCGCTGCGCCGCGCGAGAACTGAATCCGGAACAACCGATGCCTGTGTGTTGGTGCTTGCTCCCGTAAAGACTGACTGAAAGAATACGGTGCGGTCCGAGTTGAATCCTGTTCGACCTGTGGATGCGCTGAGACTGACGCCCCATCCGCTGTCGAATCCATAGGATCCAAAGACGCCGTACGTGTTGAGGGTCGCGTTTGCGGGCGCGTTCAGGAAGAGAGTCGTGTACTGACCTCCGTTCGCGAAGACTGCGCGAAGCGCACCCTGCGCAATGAGGGAAGAAGGAATAAAACCCTCTACCGCATTTTGCGCCTGTTTGTCAGCCACTCCCACGTTCCATTGCGCGCGCCAGGCGCTGGCTCCCACATAAAGGGATTCGCTGAAGATCCCGCTTGAAAGCAGGAATGAAAGACCCGCTGCCACAAAAAGCGCACGGGTTTTGAATGAAGTCTGCAACATTGTGACCTCCGAAGGTCAATTGAGTTGCAGTATGCTAGCATAGAGAAAGACCCGCGTCAATGGGGCGCAGGATCAACGGCGGTGCTTGAGGATCAGCGGCGTTTCTGCATGACCTATTTCGCCGGTGGCAGCGTGAACCAGAAGCGGCTGCCAGCGCCCGGCTCGCTTTCTACTCCGATTTCGCCGCCGCTGCGTTCCACGAATTCCTTGCAGAGAATCAGTCCCAGGCCCGAGCCTCGCTCGTTTCGCGTTCCGGGAGTGGAGGCGGTCCGTGTGTCTATGCGGAAGAGGGACTCTTTCGTGCCGGGTCTGATCCCGCGACCGGTATCTGCGACGACTATCCTTACACGGTCCTGATCGTGGCTCACGTGAACCGCTGCAAGCCCTCCATCCTCCGTGAACTTGATTGCATTGGTCAATAGATTGCGAAGAACGAACGTGATCATTGACCGGTCCGCGAATACCAGAGCTGAACCATGACTTTCGAGCCGGATATTCTTTGCGTCTGCCTGTGATCTCAGAAGCTCAAAGCAATCGCAAATAACGGCTTCAGTGCTGACCACAGACGGATTCGGTGTGATCTGACCCAACTGGGTCCGCGCCCACGTCAGCAGGTCTTCCAGAAGGCCGTTTGTCGTTCTTGCCGCATCGCGCAACGCCGCAACGGTTTCAAGGCCAGGCGTTTCATCCCGGCCCAGCGCCTGCTCAAACAGCATGGCCATACTGCCAATCGGTCCCCGCAAATCGTGCGCAATGATGGAGAAGAATCTGTCCTTGGTCGCATTCGCGACCTGGAGTTCGGCTGTCCGCTCCTGGACGGTCCTTTCGAGTTCCGTTGCGCGTTCGCGCTGCGAAACCAGCATCGCGGCATCCATGAGTTCTTTTTCCCGCCGCAGCTGGCGGATTCGGTCGGCGAGCGCAAACGAAAAGAGCAGTACTTCCGCCACGAAACCAGCCTTTACCCACGATTTCGTGAATGCGTTGTGAGGCAGAATTCCGAGATTCACAAGACTGGCCAGGAAGACTCCAGACAAGAGACCAAGCCAGCCAATGAGGAAAAGCCGCGCTGGCCGGTAACCCTGTGCCGCGGATGCAATGCTGTGCGAGAACGCATACACGATCGTGATGGCGCTGATGATGTTCGCGTAATGAGAGGCGAACGGCATGGTCACATCGCTGAACGATAAAATCAATAGAGCTGCGATCGAGACGATCAATCCGAGTCGGATCGTCTGCATGACTCCGCGGAAGCGGTCGACCTGCAGCATTCCGCCGGTAAACAAGAGCAGGCCCAGTCCTGCCGACAGACCCGAAAACATGGGAACGCGCCAGTTCCACCAGGCCGAATCGATCTGAAATAACTGGAAGAAAAGACCTTCATTTGCTGATTGAAGGCCGGCAAAGGAGAGAGCGTACAGTATGTAGTACAAATAGTTAGAATCTCGTAGAGATATCCAGATGAAGAAGTTGTAGAGGACCAGCGCCAGGATGGATCCGTAGAACAATCCGATCCTCAGTTGCTCGGAAAACTCAGAAAGCGTGAACTCGTCCTCTTTCCAGATTCGCAGCGGCACCACAACGTTGTCGCGAGAGCTAATCCGCAGCAAAAATCGCTGCGGATCGGGGGACAGGTTGAGCGCGAAGAGAATCTTGCGATGCTGAATTTCGCGGGTGGAAAACGGAATCAGTCGTCCGGCGGCGCGGCGGCTGCCCGGCAACGATCCTGAAACAGGACCGTAAAGCTCCACAGAATGGAGCAACGGTTCTTCAACTTCGAGGAGCCATCGAGCAGGCATTTCCGCCTTGAGCTCAATCAGCACCCAGACGGCGGCCGACGTAAATCCGAAGGAAGGAACTGCGCCCTGGCCCGGAACAAAACGCGGAAGGTTGTCCGGTGAAAGAACTTCCGAGGCCGTCATCCGACCGGTTTCATCAAGAAAGACCCTTAGCTCTGTTCCTGGAATTCGGCGAGAGGTGTCTGGCCGAGACTGGCCGTAGATGGTTGCGGGGAGCAGGAGGAGAAAGAGAAGGCGCCTCAACCCAGCACAACCGCCGATTCCGGCCCGAGGAGAATTTCGCCGCTCTCAATGCCCACCGACCCGCAGGATGCGAGGATGCTGCCGCTGTCTGCGGGCACGCGAACAGCCGAACCGAAATTCAAAGCGATCCTCGTGGTTTCCTGACCCGAGCGGCGGACGTATGTGAGAACGCTCCCCTTTGCGGAAATATTTTCCATGGAGCCCGAATGGAGCGAAGGCCTTGATTTGCGCAGGGCGAGGAGTCTTCTGTAGTACGTAAGAAGCGAGCTTTCATCCCCTTCCTGCGCAGCCACAGTCCGTTCGGGATTTTTTCCGAGCGCATTCCAGGGCTTTGCAGGGGAAAACCCGCAGTTCATTGTGTCGTTCCACTGCATGGGGGTCCTGCAATCATCACGGGTCAGAAAGATTCCCGCGAGGTGCGCTACGAACTTGGGAACCCAGGCATTTGCTTTCGCGATCGGGTCGCTTGCTTCTGATACAGGCACGTCCCCGTTTGTCATGCCGATCTCTTCCCCGTAGTAAGACACAGGCACGCCGCGTGCTGTGAACTGCAGCGTCGCGAGGACCTTCCATTTTTCCATGGAGCCGCCCACGCGGTGGTTTGAGCGGGGAACATCGTGGTTGCCGAATACCAGAGTGGGAAGGAACGGATCTGCGAAATGATCCTCGTTTCTGCGGAGAATGTCCGCGAAGAAGGCCGCATCATACTTGTATTCAATGCAGGCGAAATTGAACACGAGACCGAGCGAATCTTCGCCGTTCCCCAGATATTGCCGAATCACGGTATCATCGCCCGACACCTCGCCGAGCAGCAATTTCTCTCCGGTTGTGTCTGCCGCGGCGCGAAGTTCGCGCGCGAATTCAGTGCTCTCGGGAAGATTCAGGTTGAACTTCTTGTTCTGGAAGAAGCATTGATCGAGTGCGTGAGGCCGGGGGAAGTAAACAGGGCTGAACGGATTGTCTCTGAATTCCGCGTCCTTATAAATGCTGTTGAAGATATCGAGGCGAAAGCCGTCGGCGCCGCGGCGAAGCCAGCCCTTTGCCATCTCGAGCATTTCGGATTTCACTTCCGGGTTTCTATAATTGAGGTCGGGCTGAAACTCGAGGAAGTTCGCATAGTACCATTCGTTGGTCTGCGGATCGAGAAACCAGCCCGGTTTTCCCGTCATCGAGATCCAGTTGTTGGGCGGGTTTTTGCCGCGTCCCTTCTTCCAGATATACCAGTTTCGCTTCGCCGAGTTGACCGAGCTTTTTGAATCGAGAAACCAGGGGTGCTGGTCGGATGTATGATTCATCACCATGTCGAGGACGACTCGCAGGCCGAGCCTGTGCGCCTGATCCATCAACTCCTGAATATCCGCGTCGGTTCCCATGGCGGGATCGACTTCCGTATAGGAGCTTACGTCATAACCGTGATCGCGCCAGGGACTTTTGTAAAAGGGCGAAAGCCAGATCGTTTCAAAACCGACGGACTGAACGTACGGAAGCTTCTCGATGATCCCGCGCAGATCGCCTTTGCCGTCTCCGTTTGAATCCTTAAAGGAAAGTGGATAGATCTGATAGATCGTGGTGCTTTTCCACCAGAAGCTGCGGCTCATAAGTAGTACTCATCGCCCTCAACCGCCAGCGTCAATTCCATCATGTGTTTATGCGGATTGTTTGCTTCCAGATATTCATGCGCGCGCGCGAAGAGCTCGCGGATCGTTTCGTCTGAGTGGGCGGGTTCGTGATGCGTCAACCCGAGGCGGGCAATGTCCCAGTGCATCGCGCAGTCTACTGCGATGGTCATCGCCGTATGTCCCCAGCCGCGCTTCTGTTCTGCTTCCGTGAGCGAATACTGCGCATCAATGATCAGCAGATCTGCGCCGTGAAAGAACTGGTCGTACTTTTTTACGAGCATCGAAAGGTCGGGGCCGTAGAACTCTGTGTCCGTTGCGAAGACGAAAGTCTTTCCGTCCTTCTTGATCTTGTATGACGCGGACCCGCCAGGATGAATCAAGGGCTGCGCTTCCATCTGAAGCGCGCCAATTTCAAACTGCTCCCCCTGTTCCACGTATGTAAACGTTGTGCGGCAGGGAAGGTCTTCAAACCGGATCGGGTGATAATGCGGGTGCTGCTGGCGGATGAATCGCTCGCGAAGGTCCGGAATGCATGAGAAGAAATGAATTGTGACATCCGGGTTGTGAGCGGGCGCAAAAAACGGGAAGCCCTGGATGTGATCCCAGTGCGTGTGGGTGATCAGAACATAAATATCCTTTACATTTCGCTGCGCGATGGATGCGCCGGCTCTTCGCGCTCCTGTTCCCATGTCTATGACGATGCATGTGCCGCGATAGTCGACTTCCACGCACGTTGTGTCCCCGCCAATGACGCGCCGGTGCTGCGCCGGGATCGATTCGAAAAGTTCATCAGGGGTGCTCGCAGGTCGAGCTTCGAAAGCGGATTTCGCATGAGACAGAGCGGTCTTGAGGATTGTGCGATATTCCTCCACTCCCATGGGCGTTGGAAGCGATCCCCGAACGCCCCAGAGCTTGATCCTCATTCGCTCGTCCACTTCAGGCAGAGAACTGGAATTATTTTAAAAAACCAATCAAAAAAACGCGGAGAGAAGAATCAAACGCTGGCATCGACCAGCATGCCGCCGGTCTGCGGGGCCTTGCGTGATCCCGGATTGTAGGTCGTTTCCTTTTCGCCCAGGTCGCTCAAGAGCCGGTGAATCGTCCGGGTCGAATTTTCAAGAAGCCGGTGATTCTCATCAGACTCTGCTTTCAGTTTTTCGGCCAGGCCGCGCGCTTCAGGAGAGAGGGGCTCGGCGGCGCTTGCGCGAACTGCCATTTTGCGCAGAACTTCCTCGGATTCTCTGGTTTTGCGCTGCAATTCGCGTCCGTCCGCGGACAGAATCGCTGAACGCTTCTCCATCTCAAGGGAAAGGGCCTTCTGCAAGAGCAGAACATCCGCAGGTACTCTCGTCTGGATTTCTCCCATAATCACTACATCGACCCTGCAATGGCGCCCTTGAGCGGATTTTTTGTTGACCGGAGCCGATTTCGGCGCGTCCCATTGAAACCGGAGGACTTATGTCTATTTTCTCTCGCATGTCTCATTTCTGGGTCGCAATGACCGCACTTTCACTCACTCTTACGATCTCCTGCTCTTCGGGCTCATCGAAAGACAAATCTGACGATGACCGCACTGTGTTTGGCGACTGCCTGGACGGCAAAATCACAGTCTACGGCGAAGCGCCCATTTATACGAGCATGGACGCGGCCGAAGGCAAGGCCAAAGAAGATGCGTGCCGCACGGCCGTTGAAAAGTGCATCGGAACTCAGATCGCGAGCATGTCCGGCGTGGGCAACGGCCAGTCCATCGGAAACGAAATCTTCGCGAAAGCGAACGGTATGTGCCGCAACGGCAAGATCCTCGAGAGAAACGAGTATCCGTTTGATACGTTCAAGATGCTTCGTTTGACCATGCGATATGAGATTTCCGAATCCGAACTGCACAACCAGATCGACCAGATGCAGAAGCTGGCCGGAAATCCGAAAGTGATGATCCTCATTCGTGAGCAGTACAACATCGCCGGCCAGGGCAAGCGCGTTGAGTCGTTCAATTCACGCAATGCGATCGCCGCGGCTGCTCTGCGTGACTACCTTTCGCGTAAAGACTACACTGTCATCGATTCTTCAGCCATTGCGATTGCGAACGAAGAAAATGCCGCCGCCAACCCCGATCAGATTCCGGATGACGTTAAGGATCGCGCGGCGAAAGCAGGGGCAGACGTCCTCATCGTTGGAAACCTGGAAGCCAATCCTCAGGCAAAGATTGATCTGAGCGACGACACGATGAAGATGTCTATGAAATCCTACAAGGCTACGGGTAAAATAAATCTCTTGACGCTCTGGTGT
>CAZUJO010000159.1:0-8174 GCA_964619995.1 uncultured Leptospiraceae bacterium | reverse complement strand
CTTTCGCAGATGGATTCGTATCAGAAACTGAACGCCGAATTTGTCCACTGCCTCGCCCCATTTCCCGGAGCGGTTCATTTCTTCAATTTTGGTCAGGTGTTCTGAGTCGACGGCTCGTCGCGGCTGGCTGGCAGCGGCCGCGTCTCTCTGCACCTGCGCATTCTCAATCGCAATCTCAGGCAGAAGCTCACGCAGTTTCTTTTCTTTCCAGCCTTCCGAGAATTCTGCGAATCGAGTTGCCATGAACTGCTCGTATTGCTGCAGCATCATGGCAAGGTTCAATGATTTGCCGAGGGGAGTATTGTTGAATTGCCGCGCGTTACCGACCAGTTCGCGTATGATTTGCGTGGCCTGTTTTCTTTTGTAGTATTGCCCTTCGTACGCGAGCTCGAGTTCAGAATACGAGACTTCCTTGAGCCGCATAACGATCGGTATGTCGGCTACGACGTAGGCCTCAAGCCCGTGGATCAAGAGCCGGTCATCGGGTTCTACAAGGTGGATTGCAAAGATATGGTGGGATTCCGCGAGCGTGCGAAGGTAGAACCTCATTCGGTCCTCGTTTTCGCAGAGATCACTCAGCAGCTTTCGGTAAATCGTGTCTGAAAACGGAATCGAAGTCCGCTTTCCCTCTTCATTCAGCGTCCGGATTCGCCGGACGATCTCGACAAGCCGCTCTCCGAGCGTCACTCGAGGAGTCCCTTCTTTCTGAAGATTGCAATCATGTTCTGGAGATCTTCGGGTGTATCAACGCCCGGCAGGGATCCCTTTACGATGTGTGCGCCCATCGAGTAGTCGTTCTCAAGAACGCGCAGCTGCTCGAGTGATTCGGTATCTTCGAGCCCGGAACCTGGCAGCGTGCGAAAGCGGAGAAGAAATTCGCGTCTGTATGCGTAGATTCCCAGGTGAAGGTAGACGGGCTGCCCGGTTTTGTTTCGCGGGAAAGGGATGAGAGAGCGCGAAAAATAAAGGACTTTGCCTTTCTTTGTGAGCGTGAGTTTTACTCGATTCGGAATCAACGGGTCCTCGGCATCTTCAAAGGGACGCGCGGCCGTGGTGACTTCCCACTCAGGATGATCTTTCAGCAGCTGGACTACGCCGGAGATCAGGTCTGGTTCGATTCCGGGTTCATCGCCCTGAATATTCACGACGATTTCATAGTCGCGGTAGGTTTCCGCAACTTCGGCGAGGCGATCCGAGCCCGCTTTGTGGGTCTCCGAAGTCATCAGAACTTCGCCGCCGAACGCCTTTACTGCATCGCGCACGCGCTCATCGTCCGTGGCAATGACGAGATGGTCCAGATCCTTGCAGCGTGAGGCGGCTTCGTACACCCACTGAACCATTGGTTTTTTTCCGAGGGGTGCAATGACTTTGCCCGGGAATCTCTGCGAACCGTATCGTGCGGGAATGACGCCAAGTACTTTCATGAAGTTTCAGAGTGGCCAGGCGGCCCGTACCGTCAATCAGCTTCGCAACGGATCGATCTGGCCCGCTTCCTGGAAGCCTTTTGCTCGAAGCACGCAGCTGTCGCACGACCCGCAAGGACGTCCATCGGGCGCAGGCTGGTAACAGCTGGATGTCCGGGCAAAGTTGACGCGGAGGCGGACGCCTTCGCGCACAATATCCGCTTTCGTCATCTGAATCAACGGTGCGACGATGCGGACGGGCCGGCCTTCCACGCCCCGCTTCATGCCCAGAGCCGCCATTCTTTCGAACGCTTCGATAAAATCCGGCCGGCAGTCTGGATAGCCGGAATAGTCCAGCGCGTTCACGCCGATGTAGATTTGATCGATCTCCCTGGATTCGCAGAGAGCAAGGGCATGCGCAAGAAAGAGGATGTTTCGCGCGGGCACGTACGTGACCGGAATCGAGTCGTCGATTTCGCGGTCCACAGGAACGTCCGGGCCGCCCGGAACGAGCGCCGTGTTCTGGAAGATTGTGGGATCGAGCCGGACAATCAAATGTTCCGCTCCGCACTCTTTTGCCGCTTCGCGGGCGCGGTCGAGTTCAATCCTGTGCCGTTGTCCGTAATCAAACGAAAGAGCGACTAACGTTAGATTTTTCTCGCGGGCAATATGGAGAACGGTGGTGGAATCCAGCCCGCCGCTCAAAAGGACGACGGCCCGGTCAGCCTTTGTAGACGCATCTTGCATTGCAGGTCTCGTGAACGGTAATTTCCGTCAGCAGGGGAAGCTCGGGTTTCAATTGCTTCCAGAGCCACATCGCGATCTCTTCGCTTGTAGGATTTTCAAGTCCGGCCACATTGTTGAGCAAATTGTGATCGAGGTAGTTTTCGAGCAGGGGTTTTACAGCTCCCGTGATTGCTCCGAAATCCATCAGCCAGCCAGTGCCGGCATCGACCGGTCCCTCCAGCTTAATCTCAAAGCGAAACGAATGCCCATGCATCCGCCCGCACTTGTGTCCCTCCGGAACGCGCGGAAGAAAATGCGCGGCCTCAAACCGAAATTGCTTCACGATTTCGACGTTTCGCGTGCGCTCCAGACTCATGTCTATACTCCGGCGGCGTTCGCGCCCCAGATGATTTTATGCAGCTGGACTTGCATACGCGCGTCAATGCTTTCTTCCAGGATCCACTTCGCAAGATCGGCTGCCTGCACGCTGCCCCAGACAGGCGAAAAGAGCAGGCCACAGACGCGCTCGAGATCATGCTTGCGAATCCAGTTAAGCGCCGCCTCGAAATCGTTTCTGTCCGCGATCACGAACTTGATTTCATCTGTCGGTTTCAAGTACTGCAGGTTCGACGCGAAGTCATGGTGCGCTTGGCCGGAAGCCGGCAGCTTGATATCCATGACGATGTGCACATAGTCGGGAACCTCCGCAAGGCTGCGATGGCCGCCTGTTTCGAGGAGGATTTTCTTCGACGCCGCGCGGAGTTTTTCAAAAAATCCAAGCAGCCTGCCGATTTGCACAAGTGGTTCGCCGCCGGTAATCTGAACAAGGCGCACTTGGTCGGGTATTTCTGACAGGAGCTCCTGCATGGACCGCTCCGGTCCGGTTCCCAGCGCCTGCGGAGTATCACACCAAACACAGCGAATGTCACAGACGGCCAGTCGGATGAAAAAGCAGGGAAGCCCGACATGGGAACCTTCTCCCTGCAGGGACAAATACGTTTCAGAAATTCGCAGAAAATCTTTGTCCGTCATGTGAAAAAGCTTGAGGACGGCAGCGGCAGGCCCGTGCTCTTGCGGTGCTGCTCATCCGATTCGCACAGTTCGTTTTTCTGGCGGCCGCGTTCGGGGGAATCGTTTTTCTAGTTTGGCGCCGGTATCTGGACGTGCGATTCTTCCAGATTGAGAAGCTGCGGCTCGGCAGGGCTGCCTCCGCGCCTGCCGGAGAAAATGCGCGATCCGCTCTTATGCGGATTTTTCAGCCAACGGCGCTTCGTTTGTTTGATGCCGAGGAGACGGTGGGCCTGCAGGAATCGCGTCTTCCTGCTGCCGGTATTATCCGTTCCATGAAGGAGCATGCGCTCTTTGCATGCGCCGTGCCTGACCCCGGCGTCCGATTCTCCGGAAGCGGTCGCGCCTTCTTGCATCTGGGCGCGGGGGACAGGGATCAAATCTGGATTCTGGATTTCTCGCAGAATCTGCCCAGGCCTGAGACTGTCGAACAGGTCAGGCGAATTCTTGGCGCACGTTTTCGGGAGCAGCAAAACCAGACAGCATCCACACTTGAGTCAACTGCGCTTGCGGAACTGGCGATGGCCGAGAAGCGCGGCATGTCTCTGGCCGTGCAACGGATCGCACACGACATCCGCATCCCCGTGGCCTCCCTGGCCCTGATCCGCGAGAACCTTGCCGCTGAATGGTCCCGCATCAAAGAATCGGCTCCTTCCCTTCACATGGATGGTCTGCTCCTGCGCCTGAATCGGCAGACGGCAAATCTCGAGCTTTTTGTGTCTGCCTTTCTGGATCTGGAGCGCGGTTTTTCGCAGGAGGTTTCCGAGCGAGTGGATCTGGGCTCGCTCTTGCTCTCGTTGCTCGATGGTCATTCGGAAGAGTTCAAACAAAAATCCCAGCGGTTGAAGATAGCGGGAGCAGAGCCGGGTGTGCTGGTTTTTGCTTCGAAGGGATCCCTCGTTCGTATCCTGGAGAACCTGCTGGCCAATGCAATGAAGTTCGCCGGTCAGAACGGAACAATCTTCCTGTCTCTTTCAGCAGAAGAGGAGAGCGTGCGCCTGGCTCTCGAGGACTCGGGTCCAGGTCTTGGCGATGGCGATGTGTTTGAGATGGCGCGGCGGAATCTGGGGCGATCGGGAGGCGGTTATGGGATTGGTCTGGCGGCCGCGCGGGAACTTGCGAGGGGGATGAACGGAGATTTGCGGACGGAGCAGCCGAGGCATGGCAGCGGCGCAAGATTTTTGCTTGTACTGCCCGCGGCATCATGATGTGGTGTACGCATGACCGGTATTCATCTACGGAATACGACCGGCAAGAGGTCCGGATCTTTTATTCGCTACGAGTATGGCGAAGATCTGTTTGGCTACGTCTACCTGGATGTAATCCGGGGACGGCGTCATCGCGCAGAGAAGATCTGGACTGCCCTGTTCACCAGCAAGATTGATTTCTTGATCACGCTGGATATGGAACTGGAAAGAAAAGAAAACCTGAACTACGTGCACGCCTGACCTTCGCTGTATGCGAAGACCAGGCGCCGATTCACTTCGGGATCAGTTGATGCCGAACTGCTGTTTCCCTTCAAATCTGTTGTAACCGGAAGCCTCTTCACTCTTGATTGTGTCCGCTTCGTCTCCGAACAGACGGTGACGCAGTTCGTCCATCTTCTGATCAAGGTCCGTTCCGGTGTATTGCGAGGACAGCTGCTTCTTCTCGTTCATATAGATCTGTCCGTTTGACCACCGCTGCGCGCGCTCTTGATCAAGGGCTTCCCACCGCGTGAGGGCCGCTTCATCCATGCCGAGCGACGAGCGGATGTCCCGGAGGGCCGCAGCTCTTTGCGTCGGGTTCATGCTCTGGAGATCGTCCTGAACCGCTCCCACGAAACCATCGAGAAAATTCTGCTGGTGATTGACCATGATGGACTGGAGCTGATCTCCATAGGTTTTATTCAGCGCGTCCTTGAACTGATCAATCTTCTCTTTCATGCTGGCGTTCTTGTTCTGTGAGATTTCCTTCAACGCCGACTGCACATCTGCGTTTCTCTTTTCGCCCCACCAGATCTGATCGGCTTCTGAGCCGAACAGCTCGTATCGCTTATCCCAGAGGAGTTTATCCCGGTCCGGGCCCGACATCTTCGCGGCTTTTTCGCGCGTATCGTTCAGGAACTTATCATAAATATACAGGTTTTTCGACATGGTGAAGAGCTTGTTCGCCAGGTCCGGGAACGCAGCGCCGAGGACTTCATGGAGGTATTCGACCCAGTTCGTTGGATATTTTTGTTTCAGGTAGTGAAGCAGCTCCTGCAGCATCTTCATCTGCATGAGCGGATGTTTGATGTTGGCGCCGTATTTCTTTCGCAGAAGCGCAACCATCTGATCCATGGTCAGCTCCCCGTCGATGACGAGATGTCCGTCCACTTCTTTGAACTTAACTGATTCCAGGACGGATTGTGAAGGAGTGTAAGCAGTCGGTTTTCCTTCGAGTTCTTCGAACTTCTTTTTTACGGGATCGCGCCCTGTTGCAAAGAGTATAATGATTCCGGCGACGAGCGCAAGCGCCAGGCCTGCGGCCGGCAGAATGAGTTTCTTACTGATGTTCATAGGTTTGTATAAATGCGAGAAAGGCCGCACCCGCGGCAACAAGAAAGCCGCCCCTGCGAAAGGAGGCGGCTTCAGAATTGAAAGATCAGCCGCCGTTGGCAGCCATGTAGTCAATGATCGCGGCGTAGAACTCATCTCGATCGAGAGTCGTTGTTCCGGCGCCAGTCACATCGAGGTGGTCCTGATTCAGGACGTCTGCGTGTGAGCTTTGCTGAGTGGACGATGGATTGTTCAGGTCTGTCAGGTATCCAAGGCCTGTGTCCGCAGTTACGTAATCGTCGCAAAGGAAACATGTAGAATACTTAAGACGATATCCCATTTGCTGCGAGTTGATTCCAACCAGTCCGTCATCGTCGGTGTCATTTTTGACGCCGTTTCCTTTTCCGAGCGCGCCGTCATTGTCGCAATCGTCAGAGAGCGTTGCACATGCCGCGCCATCGCCGTCGATATCGTAGAAGCCTTTGCTCAGAATGTAGAGCGCAGCGTTCACATCGAGTCCCTGCTGGGCTGTGATGACCGAAGCAATGCGGTTGGATACGGCCGTTGAGTAGCCAGCATAAGCTGTATTGAATGCCTTCATCCCGGTTGTTACGCCGTCGGTTGAACTGTAGTCATTGTAAACAAGCTGCTTGGCCGCGGCATAGCCGTCGTTGCCGGATCCGTAGATTACGCTGCCGTAGATCGTTGCGAGTGCGTCTACAACGCTTACAACGCCGGGTTTCAGATCCAGAATGTATTTCGCAACGGGTGATCCACGGTGCGGCGACGATACAGAAACCATGGTCTTCACAACCGCATAGCCTTTGCGCTGTTTCAGAACAACTGCCGCTTTGCGCGCGTCGATGCCGCCCTGAGAGTGACCAATCAGGTTAATGTAAGAAGCTCCGACCGAAGTCATGTAGCTTTGAATCTTGTCCGCGAGTTGTGTTCCGCGAACTTCTGAGCTCTGGAACGGCTGGACCGCAGCAGCATATGCCTTCTGTCCGGAGTTCAGGCCGCCGTTGCAGACAACTTCGAGGAACTCATCGCAGGCATCGCCCACGAAATTTCCTACTCCGTCTCCAAAGTAGAAGAAGCCGAGCAGATTATCCCATCCTGCCAGACCATGCGCGAATACGACTGGATTTGCAGTCTTGCGCACGGTAGCATTTGCTGTTGTGAACAGCCCGCTGACAGAAAGCAGCAGGGCCATTACGAGTGCTTTTTTCATTAAGATCCCCCCGTGTGACGTGTGCACACCTTGATATACGGTTAGGCCTATTGCAGTAAGCGTGCCAGGGAGTGGGAGCCTGCTCGCCCCTGACCGTGATCCTCGACTCCCGGTACAAATCCTTTTGCAGATTTGGCGCTCTGTGCAGTGCACAGCACTAGAATGCTCGGGGAGCTGGGCCTGATGGCTTGCGGGGTATCAAAGGCGCGGCGCACAATGGCGGGCCTGTCACCGGCGTGCATTCGAGGACTCTTCGCAAGATTGCCGCTGCGCCCCGAGTCTTGTTTTCTGGAATCCTAAAACCTGGAACATTCCAGGATTTAGGACGCATAACGTTGCTTTTCTGAGTCCCAAATGGGCCTCTTGACGATGGAGGGCGATTGCGTTCTCCGTACTTGATTGAAAAAAAACACCCGGCGGGCAGGCTCGGGCCCGTGGAAGATAGAGTTTTCATTCTCGGTTCCGGTCCGCTCGGGCTGATCCTGGCTTCAATCCTGTCCGAGAAGGTGTCCTCAATTACCCTGTGCTGGCACGATTCCGCTGAGGCAGCGCGCCTGCGCAGAGAGGGCAGCACGCGTCTTTTGAATCAGGATTTCTTTTTTCCCGACAACGTTGAAATAACGGATCGTTCCACATACCTTCCGGATGATGCCATTCTGATTGTTGCCATCTCATCGCGCGAACTCGAAGAGTCCGTCGAGAGCATGCTCTCACGCTTCAAGGACAAGAGAGGCACAGTGGTCCTCTTCACCAAAGGTCTGCCTTCCTACACGGCTCGAAAGAAATACCGATCCGCGACCTTTTGTGATTATATGGAGAAGTTCGCGAAGGACCGGGGAAACAACGGACTGCGATTTGCCGCCGTCAACGGCCCGAGCCTTCTCTCAGAGCTCTACCATGGGTCGCACGGCTTTCTGAACGTAGGCTGCGCCGATGAGGAAACGGCACGCCGGCTCGCCGAGCTTTTTTCAACCGATCGCCTTCAGTGTAGTTACACGACGGACGTCATCGGCGTGGAGATGGGCGGGACTCTGAAGAATCCGATCGCCATTGCGGCCGGAATCGCTTCAGCGACGCCGGAGTGCGGCGGGAATTTCATGGGCGAGCTCTTGCAGCGCGGTTTTCAGGAGATCGTTGATCTCGCGGTCGCTCTCGGAGCAAGGCAGGAGACCCTTCTCGGTAGATCCGGCATCGGCGACCTGATGACAACCTGCATCAGTACCGAGA
>CAZUJO010000158.1:2712-8208 GCA_964619995.1 uncultured Leptospiraceae bacterium | reverse complement strand
GGTCAGTCCCGCAATTTCGTAGAATCGGTCTGCATAGATCTTTGCCGGGTTCATTCCCAGGTCGTCGCAGATGAACTTGTAGAGCTGTTTCTCGTCGAGAAAGCGCTCGGAGAGCAAGATACTGCCGGTCGGCCTGCCGGTCGAAGCATGGACTTCCTTCACACGATCCGCCTGGGAGGCCTGGATCAGCTTGTGTTCAGTCAGAAGAGTCAGTATGTGATCTTCGTCCATTCTGCTCGCGCCATTTGAGACATAAATTTTCCGCCGGATACTAAAAAACGATTGTACTGAAAGTCGGCATCCGGCATCCAAGAATACACCGGTTCACGTCTCTATGGCCATTCTGGATGAAAAGGATTTATCGCGCCTTGACAAATACCGGCACATCCTGGACCGCCTGGACCCCCTCCGGCCTATGGGACGTGTCGTGGAAGTGCGCGGCCTTTCGCTGGTCTCCGACGGCCCCCCGGATGCGAGCATCGGGGACATCTGCCGGGTCGGCCTTCGCTCGGGTGATTTCATCCGCGCCGAAGTCGTGGGCTTCCAGAAGGACCGGCTCATTCTCATGCCCCTCGGCGGTACTGCCGGGATCTCGCCTGGCGCAGACGTACTTGCATCGGGCCGGCGCATGCAAATCGCCGTGAGCGACAAAATGCTCGGGCGCGTTTTTGACGCGCTCGGCCATCCGCTTGACCTGAAAGAAAGCATCACCTCAGCTGAAGAGCGCTTGCACGAAGCAGAGCCGCCCCCGCCGCATGTGCGCGTTCCGATTCGGCGGCCTCTCGAAACCGGCGTCCGAGCGATCGACGGGCTGCTCACAGTCGGCCGCGGCCAGAGAATCGGGCTGTTTGCCGGCACGGGTGTCGGAAAGTCCACGCTGCTTGGAATGATCTGCCGCTACACGCGCGCCGATGTCAACGTGGTCTGTCTCGTCGGAGAGCGCGGGCGCGAAGTGCGCGAATTCATTGAGAGCGATCTGGGAGAAGGTCTTGAGCGAAGCGTCGTTTTCGTCGCCGAGAGCCACCGCACGGCCATGGAGAAAGTCTACTGCGCCGGGTTTGCGACGAGTGTTGCTGAATACTTCCGCGAACAGGGAAAGCACGTGAATCTCATTATGGATTCGCTGACCCGCTACTGCTGGGCGCTCCGCGATATCGGAACTTCAAGCGGAGAGATGCTCGGACCCGGAGGATATCCGCCTAACGTCTGGTTCAAGCTGAGCAAGCTCGTCGAGCGCGCCGGCGTCGTGCAGGAAGGAAGCATCACGGGATTCTACTCCGTGCTCGTCGAAGGCGATGACATGAACGAACCCGTTGCGGACCACGCGCGCGGTATGCTCGACGGACACATTGTCCTTTCGCGCCGTCTGGCAGAGCAGAGCCATTATCCAGCGATCGAAATCACGCAGTCGATTTCGCGACTCATGGACAAGGTGATTTCGCGCGAGCATCTGAATGACGCAAACCGGATGAAAGCGCTTCTCTCCGCGTTCCGACAGAACGAAGAACTCATAAACCTGGGCGCGTACGCCCGAGGATCGAATCCGGATCTCGACGAGTATCTGGAAAAAGCGCAGGCGATTCAGGCATTTCTCCGCCAGCGTGTGGACGAAGGCGCGGGATTTGATGATACCGAGGCGCGGATCGCAGATATCATTCGGCCGAAGGTAGTGGAGGAAGCGTATTAAGCGGAAGAAGTTTCAGTTTCCGCTCGAAGCTTTGCTCAAGAAGCGGAAGATCGAACAGGATATGGCTTTGAAGCAGCTGTCGATTGTGCTCGCGCGCTACAACGAGCATGAGGCGGTTCGCCGGGAAGCATTCGCGCTTCTGCGCGAAGAGACGCAGACGTTCGAAAGAAAATACCGCGAAGAGTTTGAGCTCGACCTGTTTCGCACCTATGACCGTTATCTCGAAAGACTCGAAGCAAACGCAGCCGAAGCAGAACGGCAGATGGAAGCGATGCAGCCCGAGCTCAACCGCGAGCGTGAGAATGTTATGCTCGCGCGAAGAAACAAGCGCATTATTGAATTGTTAAAAGAAAGATACAAGAAAGAGTATCAGGAAGAGAGCGAAAAACTCGAAAAGCAGGAGCTTTTCGAACTGAACTCCCGCGCAAGGGGAGTGGAGGAACGGTATGGAGAAAGTGGAGCTGTTGAAAAAAGGCGCGAGCCTCCTGAAGAATCTGACGCAGCGGATGAGTTCCCCGAAGACAGAGCCGCAGACCTCGTTTCAGAGTACTTTAGAAGACTCGGTCTCGAAGACCCGCGAAAAAGCAGATAACGGGCAGGACACAATCCTCTCCCGCTTTTTCACGAAAGATCCCGTCCGCGAGCGGCAGATGGAAATCCAGCGCACGCGCAACGATCTCGAGGAATTCAATATGACCATAGCCGACCTGAATCGAAAAATTGAGAGGGTGGAAAAGATCGCCGCGAAATGGAAGGAACGCGGGGACGTCTTTGACAGACAGGCATGAGCCGCTTATCTGAAAAAATCAAGATCATCTATCTGACCCTGGTGATTCTATTTTCGCTGGGGGTCTTCGTGTATCTTCTCGATACCTGGCACATCATTCGCCTGAAAGATCACATTCCTTATTTGAAAAATGAGCCTCCGGTGGTCGGCGAAGAGGCGGACGATGCAGGCCTTCGCAAAGAAGAGCAGCTGCAGAAAGAGGAACAGCGCCTTCAGGAAATGGAACAGCGGCTGAAAGAGGCTGAGGCAAAGCTCAGCGAACAGTCAGGCAACGTTCAGAAACAGCAGGAAGAGATTGAACTCATGCGCAAGGGACTTGCGGAAGAGCGCAAGAAACTTGAGGAGCAGAAGCAGCTCGCATTCCAGAGACAGAAGACCGTGAAGGAAATGTCCGGCCGCCTTCTGAATATGCCGCCGGATGATGCCGTTGCGATTTGCGCAAACTGGAGCAACGCGGACGTGGTGGATGTGTTCTTGCAGATGGAGCGCGACGCGGAAGCAGAGGGACGTCAGTCCATTGTTCCGTTCCTTCTGACGAAACTTCCGCGCGAGCGGGCGGGGATTCTCACAACCATGATGATGGATGAGCGCGCGCGGCAGACGCCTGAGTCTGCAGACGGACCGCCTGCTGAGACGCCGGCTCCACAGCCGCCGCCGGGGCAGTAGGCTTCAACGTTGCGGGAGAATCTCGCACCTGCGGATCACGTATACGCCGGCCGCGGTTCCCTGCGATATCTCGCCGTTTTCAGTTTTTGCGTTGAATTCTTCCGTATACTCCAGTCTGCCCTTGACGCGGACTGGTTTCCCCGTCTGTTCTGGCTTCCACTGAGAATGATTGAGGCAGTACACGCTCAGTTGTTTTGAGATAACGATCGCGGATATTTTCGCGTTCTCGGCGCGCCCGGCAATCGTTACAATCCTGCCTGTATCGGGATGCCTGGCCGGCAGCGCGAGAAGCATACAGGGCAGAAGGACGAGGATGAGGGCACGCATGGCATACAGGTACGGCAGCCGAACGCCGCGTCAAGAATTGCATCAATCGTTTTCAGGTCGGTCCTGGCATCCCTTTGCCGCCGTCATCAGGCGGTTCGCTTCGTCGGCAAGGATTGTATCGCCGGCGGCCGAGTAATGGAGTCCGTCAAGCGTATAGGGCGCCGGCATAGAACCTGGATTATTGGGATCCTCTAATAGTTTGTACGAATCAATGACTATGTATCCGCGGGATGCCGTGCTTCGGATCCACTCATTGATCGTTTCTGTGCCCTTCTGATAGAAAGGAGCCCAGCTCTTGTAGCTCTTCCAGGGACCGATCGTCGTAATGAAAATCGTCCAGCCCCGGGCGCGCGCAATCTCTGCAACCGACTCCATCGCTTCAATCGTTGAGGCAGGATCTGCTGTCGAATTGACGCCCATGCTGATCAGAAGGGCGTCGTGGCCGTTCGGGAGTACTTTCGGGAAGTTCGCCTTCATCAGAAGTGCCGTGTTTGCCACGCTGCAGTATGCGTCGGAGCCCGCGATTGTGGACGTAGTGGATGGATCATTGTCTTCGAATACGAATTTCGTGGCCGTAAAAGCGTTCTTTTCCGGATGAACGTTCAGGTAGTTGGTGAAACCTCCGAAGTTGCGCGCAACCGGATCGAACATGCGCGAATCTCCGAGAACGCCCACAGACCGCGGTGCCGGGATTCCAGGCTTGCGGCATTCGCGTCGGGTTTGACAGGCTGTAAGGAAGAACACGGCGATCGCAGCGGAGGCGATCGTGAATCGATTCTGAACTCGCACGGCGCTAAATTGAAGACGACAGCGCAAGCGTCACGGCTTTTTGATCCTCGCCTGCGTGACCCATTCGTTCCATTCATCGCCGAAGCCGTCGTAGTGCACAAAGAATCGGCCGCTTTCGTTTTTCAAGATTCGAGCAGGATACCATTTGCCCTGCCATTCTACAAGCACCGTGTCGGCTTTCGCAACGCGGTCCTCCATGATCCATTCATCCCAGGAGGCATCGTAGCCATCGTAGCGGATCAAATGGAAACCGTCTTCCTGCTTCAAGACTTTCGCAGGGTAAGCTTTTCCGTTCCACAGAACATTCAAAGAGGTCCCCGGCGCGAATGTGCGAAATGTCAGGGGCTGAACGCGCTTCCGGCCAATCTGCATTCGCTTCTTTTCGCTGTAGAAGTAAAACTCGACCGTAAGGTTTTCTCCGTCTGCGCCCACAATTCTTGCCGGATTCGTGTTACCGTTGTAAGGCGCATTTACGTAATCCCCGGTTCCTGCTGCTCTGGATCCAGCGGTCTTCGCGATCAGGAGGGACGCGTCCATTCCCGCCATCGCAAAGCCGTTGCGCTGGCGCTCGCGGAATTTCATCGCAGAAGCGATTTCTTGATTCGCTTCTGCCAGCGTAATGTTTCCGTCTCCGTTCGCATCGCAGAGCGGATTGCCGGACAGACAGTCGATCCAGGTCTGGGAAAACGTCCAGTTCCCGGTGGATTCGTTCGATGCGGTCGACGAAACGAGCACGAATCCTCGCTTTCCTTTTGCTGCCAAGTTTCGCAGGGCCTGTTCGAATGCCCCTGAATAACAGAAATCGCCGGAAAAAACAACCGTCCGTCCGCGAAAATGGGTCCCGATCAAATCCGCAATTCTTTGAATGCTGATGCCGCTTGAGACGGGTTTTGAAGAATCAATGTCGTAGTTCGCAATGTAAGAGCCCGTTTCGTCTTTGATTCCGTGGCCCGCATAATAGAAGAAGAAGGTCGAATCTGGTTCCGCTTCAGCGGCCGCCTGCCGAATTCCCGATTCGATCGCCTTCGCCGTCGCCTGTTCGTCGAGCAGCAAGCGAAGGCGGTCTGCTTTCGCCCCTCGCTCAATGAGCAGCGTATGCAGTTCACGGTCTTTCCGGAAGCGATCCGAGAACGCGGACAGCCCGGCATCGCGCCATTTGAGAACCCCGACGACCAGCCCGGTCGTGTTTTTCAGATACCAGGACTCGGCGCCGAGCGAGCTTACAAGAATCATTGAGGCG
>CAZUJO010000158.1:0-2702 GCA_964619995.1 uncultured Leptospiraceae bacterium | reverse complement strand
CATTAGGGCCTATTCTGTGGAAGGTGTTCTGATTTTGAAAACAGATTTTCTGTTCTTTTCGCAGAAAGGCCGGCGCTTTTCTCTTCGCCTGTCAAATTACTTTACATTTCTCAAGCACTGACCTTTCATGGGCCCCCGGAGGCCGCTATGTCTGACTTGAACGGCGTGATGATGCAGTACTTTCATTGGTACAACCCTGCGGACGGCAGCCTCTGGCGGCAGACCGCCGAGCGCGCGAAAGAGCTCGCGGACGCCGGGATCACGGCCCTCTGGCTTCCTCCTGCCTACAAAGGCATCGGCGGGGGCGCTGATGTTGGCTACGGCGTCTACGATATGTACGACCTCGGCGAATTCAATCAGAAGGGATCCGTGCGAACGAAGTACGGCACGAAAGACGAATACGTTTCTTGCGTTGCAGCTCTGCAAAAGGCCGGCATCCAGGTCTACGCTGACGCCGTCTTGAATCATCGCATGGGCGGAGACGACGCAGAGCTCGCGCGGGCTACCCCGTTCTGGCAGGACAATCGCGCGTATCCGAAAGATGCGATGCGCGAAATCAAAGCTTACACTCACTTTCATTTTCCGGGCCGCGCGAAGAAGTATTCAGGTTTTGAATGGCACTGGAATCACTTCGACGCCGTCGACTACGACGCGAACAATCCGAACGATCATTCGACCGTGTACCTTTTCGAAGGCAAGCAGTTCGACGACCGCGTGGCCATGGAGAAGGGGAACTTCGCCTACCTGATGGGATGCGATCTCGACTGCCAGAGCAAAGAAGTGCGCGAAGAGTTGATCCGCTGGGGAAAGTGGTATCTGGATACAACGCATGTAGACGGTTTTCGCCTCGATGCGATCAAACACATCGCGGCCTGGTTCTTTCCCGAATGGCTCGATACGCTGGAGCAGTATGTTAAGAAGGACCTCTTCATCGTCGGCGAATACTGGGTTCCGGACGCAGGCGCCCTCCACAACTATTTGAACCTGGTCGGCGACCGCATGGCCGTTTTTGATGTGCCCCTGCATTTCAATTTTCACGTGGCCAGCCGCTCAGGCGGCAACTACGATATGCGGCGTCTCTTCGAAGGAACTCTCATGAAAGAGCGTCCGCGGCTCGCTGTGACGTTTGTCGACAACCACGATTCACAGCCGCTTCAGGCTCTTGAGTCCTGCATTGAGCCGTGGTTCAAACCGCATGCGTACGCTTCCATTTTGCTGCGCCGCGACGGGTACCCCTGCATTTTCTATCCCGACTACTATGGAGCCGAGTACGATGACCGGGGGCGCGACGGAAATATGTGTCACGTCGTCCTTCCTTCGCATCGGTTTCTGATTGATAAGTTCCTCTACGCGAGGAAGAACTTCGCCTACGGGCCGCAATACGACTACTTCGATCACTACAACACAATCGGTTGGACGCGGCTGGGAGATCTGTCTCATCCGAAGAGCATGGCCGTCATCATGAGCGACGGGCCTGCCGGACACAAGTGGATGGAGATTGGAAAACCGAACGCGGAATTCCGGGACATCACGGGCCATGTTACTTCTGCAGTGCGGGCGAATGCGGACGGATGGGCCGAGTTTCACTGCAACGGCGGATCTGTGTCAGTCTGGATTGAGCAATAGCCTTGAATTAGTTTAGACTTTTAATAAAAACAAATGAGGAAAAGGAGACTATGAAGAAAATCTTGATCGGAGTACTGCTGGTGATCATAGCCGGCGTGGGGGGACTCCTGGGTTATGTGAAATTTGCCCTGCCCAACGTCGGTCCGGCGCCGCAGATGACCATTGAGCCCACGAAAGAGCGGATTGAACGGGGACGGTATCTGGCGAATCATGTGACGGTCTGCATCGATTGTCATTCGGGCCGCGACTGGAGCAAGTTCGCAGGTCCTCTTGCCCCCGGCACGACAGGCCGCGGCGGCGAATTGTTCGATCAAAAGTTTGGCTTCCCCGGCGCGTTTTATTCACGCAACATCACACCGGCCGGAATCAAGGACTGGACAGACGGCGAACTTTTCCGCCTGATCACGACGGGTGTAACGAAGAGCGGCAAGGCAATTTTCCCGGTTATGCCGTATCCGTACTACAGCCGCATGGATGAAGAGGATATCAAGAGCATCATCGCCTACATCCGCACGCTCGAACCCATCGAAAACCAGGTTCCGCCTTCAAAGCCGGATTTCCCGATGAACTTCATCATCAACACCATTCCGCGCAAAGCCAACCTGGGCAAACGTCCGCCTGCTTCGGATGAAGTAAAGACAGGCGAGTATCTTGCAAATGCGTCGGCCTGTATGGAATGCCACACTCAGGCAGAGAAAGGGCAGGTGATTCCTGATCTGGCTTACGCCGGCGGACGCGAATTCCCTATGCCGTCAGGCGACATTGTTCGCTCTGCGAACATCACTCCGGATCCTGAGACGGGAATTGGAAAACTAAGCAAGAAGGATTTCATCCAACGGTTCCGCGAACGCCGTGATGCCACGAAAGAGCCTGCAAAAGCATTTCAGAGCATCATGCCCTGGGGAATGTACGGCGGGATGACAGACAACGATCTCGGCGCGATCTATGAGTACCTTCGCACCGTGAGCGCTAAGTCCAATCGTGTGGAGAAATTCACGCCGGCAAAATAAACAGCGAGGCGGGCCTTCCGGCCCGTTAAGCGCGTTCTATACCAGCCTCGCGGAGCTGCTGAAGGA
>CAZUJO010000157.1:0-8237 GCA_964619995.1 uncultured Leptospiraceae bacterium | reverse complement strand
AACCAGGCCTCTGCGGCAGTTTCTTTGCGCGCACGCCCACGGCCTTACCGTTCTCCACAATGATTTCCGTTACCTCGTGCGAAACCAGAATCGCTCCGCCGTTTCGTGCGATGATGTTCTCCACCGCATCCGCAATGCGGCCCGCGCCGCCTGACGGATAGTAACCGCCCCCGAGGTAATGCGCGACGATCATGGCATGAATTACGAATGCGCTGTCCCTGGGAGGAAGTCCGTAATCGCCCCACTGCGATGCCAGAAGCGCGCGAAGTTTAATATCCTTTATATGCGCGTCCAGATATTCGCCCGTTTTGATGAGCGCGGACGAAAGCCCCAGCGAATCGACCAGGTGCGTCAGACGGTCGAGAAACGGCGGCAGACTTTTCATGCTCACATGACGTCCGAACCATGCGGCGGCCCGTTTCACATCCGCCATGTATTTGCGAATCGCTTCCTCTTCCGCAGGGAAAAGGGCGATCAGGTCCGAAAGGTACTTCTCCTCAGAACCAAACACAGCGAAGGTGAAATCGGGATAGACGAACTTCTCAAAAGGCTCGTTCATCTTCACCCACTTCACCTGGCCGTCCGTTACAACATCGAAGAGCCGGCGCATCATGCCGCCTTCGCCCATATCTCCCACGTAGTGAACGCCGACGTCCCAGTGAAAGTGTTTGCGGCTGAACTCGTGAGTGAAGCCTCCGGCGCGAAAGTGCCGTTCAAGAACCAGAACCTTCTTGTTTTCTTTCTGGGACAGAATGCTCGCGACCGCGAGTCCGCCAATGCCGCTGCCGATGATGATTGCGTCGTAGTTCTGGCTCATTGCAGCAGTTCCTGCTACGGCCATGGAGCTTTACAACGATTATATTTCCAGATCAAACCAGATACGGCAGCATCAGGCGGGCCAAGCCGAGGAAGCTCAAGAACCCGAAGACATCCGTGAACGTAGTGACGAAGATGCTCGATGCAATCGCAGGATCGATCTGAAATCTTTTCAAGATCAATGGAATCGCCGTTCCGGCCGTGGCTGCAATTAACATGTTCGTGAGCATGGCAGCCGTTATGACAAACGCAAGCACTGGCTTGCCGGTAAGCCAGAGAACACCGAGTCCCGTGATCAGGCCCTGAAGGACGCCGTTCATGGCGCCCATCACTGCTTCGCGCCAGAGAGCGCGCGGAAGTCCTGCCGGCGCAAGCTCGCCCAGAGCAATGTTTCGAATGATCACGGCCATCGTCTGACTCGCTGCATTGCCTCCCATTCCCGCGACGATCGGCATGAGCGTCGCAAGCACGACCACCTTCTCAATGGTTTGCTCAAAAAGACTCACAACACTCGAGGCAAGAAACGCCGTGGCGAGATTTACTGCGAGCCATAGATTTCGCTTCGCAGAAGAGGGAATCAAAGGCGATGTCAGCGTTTCGTCGGCGGAAACACCGCCCATGTGCAGAATGTCCTCCGACGCCTCTTCTTCGACGACTTCAAGAATGTCATCCGCGGTGATCCGGCCGACCATTACGTCACGCGCATCCACAACAGGAACGCTGATGAAGTTGTAACGCGTGAAGATCTGTGCCACCTCTTCGCGGTCCATGGTCACATAGATCGGAAGAACTTCCGATTCCATGATCTTCTTAACGCGCGTGCGGGGACTTGCGAGAATCAGTTTGTTGAGCCCGATGTGTCCGCGGTATTTGCCTTCGCGGTCAACCACATAGACGGTGTAGATATCGTCCGTCTCCATGCTGGCCTTGCGGATCGACCCGATCGCCTGCTTCACGGTGCTCGTATCAACGACAGACGCGAACTCTTTGCTCATCAGCGCGCCCGCGGAATTCTCGGGATACGAAAGAAGTTCGGCGACGTCACGCCGGTCTTCCTGCGGCAGCATCGAGATAACCTCGGTGCTCGCATCCTCGGAAAGATCCTCCATGATGTCGGCGGCGGCGGCAGATTCCTGCTCCTGGACAATTTCTGCAACCTGACTCGGCGTAAGAGATTCAAGGAGTTCTTTCTTTACCGGATCATCGAGCTCAAGAAGGACCAGCCCTCGGCGTTCCGCCGGCAGACGGAGAAAGAGACTCTCCATTTGCTCGAACTCAAGGTGCTGAAGCAGATAGGCGACGTCGGCGTCGTAGAGCTCAGAAAGAAATTGATCGAGCTCGGCTTCGCGATGTTCGTCGATGAGGAGAGCAACCTGATCGCTTGCTTCTGAATTATCCCGGCGAAAGGAGTATTCCTCTTCCCGCTGCTCTTCTTTTTCTTCCGGCTCTGTGCTCACCCTGGTCCGCCGACTTCAGTTTACGGGCTGCCGCTCATACGGTTGATGAGCTCTGCTGCGCTTCAGCAGGGTTTCTTTCGGCTTCACCATCTCGTATTCTTCCCAGAGGTCCCGGGTAAAGTATTCCGAATCCAGATCAATCCACTGCGAAGGATCCGGGGGCGAAGACTCAAGCGAGAAAAGATGATTCCAGGAGATGACACTGAACACGAGCGGAGGCTGCGCGCGCGTCTGAACTGTTTTGTGGCGCACGCTGAAATCCTCGGGACTGTGGTTCTCGGCAGTTTCGTATTCAACGCTTTCGACCTGCCCCGCCGGATCAATCACCAGGGAGACCATTTCAATGTCGCCTTTTCCAAAGATACGCCGCTGCAGCGCCAGCCCGCCGGTGTAGAGTTGACGGCTGAGCCAGGGCTTGAAGCCCGGTGCGGGATTTTCCTCTTTCTCCCAGAGGAAATGATACGTAATATATACTTTCCCATCGGACCGGCTTGCGCGATAGTACAGCGCAAGAGGCTTGCCGTGGGGGGATGACAGCAGATACGGCCTGTATTTCTGAGCGAGAACGTCATCGCGGATCGGCTGAAAATTTGGCACAACGAGCGGATTCTCTCTGGTAGTCCGCTGCGTGATATAAACGAGAACGGCCGCTGCCGCGGCCAGAATCAGGATCGTCTTCTTCATGAGTCAGTTCGGAGCGTCGTATTCATCCTGGTACGGCTCCGTCTTCATGCCGGAGAGCTGAAAGGATGATTCTGTATAGATGTTTGGCGTACGCACAATGCGAAGCGTGCCTTCTGCCCAGACCGGTTCCCACCAGGTCATCGCCGCTTTCTTGCCTCCCGCCATCTTCACGTGAACAATCTGATTCGGCGGCGGAGCCGGAACGTGGATGCATGCCTGCGGATAGGGAACCAGAAGGAATTCAGTAACGTGCTCTGCCTGATCTTCAAGAGGCACCATGAAGCCGGCAATGCGGACCAGCTGCCCGTCCGCAGACTTGAGCTTCGCCGAAGGTTGATTATTTTTAAGATTCAACTCGCGCAACACCTTCCAGTCCAGCACGCGCGGTTTCCCGCTTTCAGCAGCCAGTTCCGGTTCAAAATCCGGGAGAGCTTCTTTGCCAGGAGTGTGAGGCTGGTAGAATTGCAGCCAGACCCCTGCGAGAACCAGCACGATCGCAACTTTGATTCCGATGCGAACGGCTCTGGACTGCCTGTAGAGTTCTTTGAATTTCGAAAGCATCACTTTTAGTCAAGGGCGCCTAGGCCCGCAAATCCATCCATTTTTTTACGTACTTGCCAATTACGTCAAATTCCAGGTTCACAACATCTCCACCGCTCCAGGCGCCGGCAGTTGTGACCTTGAGCGTGTGAGGAATCAGACAGACATCAAACGTATGCGCGGCCGGGTCCGAGCCGGCAATCGTCAGGCTGATTCCGTCCACGCAGATGCTCCCGCGCGGAACAATCAGCGGTTCGAACTCCGCCGCATAGCGAATCCGGAAACGCGTCTGACCGGACTCCGGAATCATATCCACAATCCGCCCGGTTCCGTCTACGTGACCCTGCACAATGTGTCCGTCCAGGCGTCCCCCCGAAGGAAGACATCTTTCGAGATTCACGCGCGCTCCTTCGCGCAGACTGCCAAGCGAAGACGTCTCAAGCGTCTGCCGAATCAACGTCACAGAGTAACGGTTCGCTTCCGAACTTTCCACTGTAAGACAGACTCCGTTGTGGGCCACACTCTGTCCCGCCGTGAGCTCGTTTGCAAACGGCGCTTCTACTATAAAACGTTTCTGATCCGCATCGCCGGACAGCGAAACAATCTGCCCGGTGCTTTCTATGATTCCTGTAAACATCGATCTACCTCAGCGTCCTTTCTGATCATCAGTTAAAGGACGCGCCAGAGGCAAGTCAAATGGAAGGCTCACGTCCGTCCAGTCGCGCGTGAGAATCAATTGTACGGAGCTGACTGTGCCCCAGAAGAAGCGGGTTCTCATTCTGCCCGAGTCATTTAATTTCATCTCGCGCACGGGAAGCATCTGCAGCGCCCCGCGAAGGGACCCGGACTCTCCGAATGCCTGAATCGCGTCTTCATTGGCGAGTAACGGTCCGGTCGGGCTATCCGGCAGATCCACCGTCACGCGCAATCCCGAAGCGTGCACGCGAATCGATTCGGGGAACCGGTCGCGAACTACTTGAATCGTCCGCGGAATCCTGAGGCGCACAGCACCGCGCACGCGGCCTGACTCCGGGATGCTCTCCTTGCCCTCGATCCGCGCAGCGCAGGATCGCTCGGCTTCCGAGCAGCCGGAGTTTTGCAGCGAAACAGGCAACGAATTCCCCTGTGCGTCCGTCAGCACGGCATCCCATTCAGCCTGCGCGAAACGCAGGCCCGGCACATCCGGCAGGCTGAGCACGACCAGGGGCTGATTGAAATCGAAATAGCCTGCGCTTCGCGTCGTGCGAAGACTGAGTCCGGCACGCAAATCGGAATCCGAAACGGTTCCAGATGAGGGAGGCGCCGGCGTGCGAACATATCGATTCGACGGCTTTGATTTCGGATTGCCGGGCTCTGGTTCGGCCTCTGCTGAAACAGCGAATGTGCGAACCAGCATTCGGTCGGGATAAGAGACGACGACGCGTGTTGCCCTTCCCTTTGAAAGGAACCGGTAGCGCCTTCCTTCCGCGCGAATCGGCAATTCTCGAAACTTGAGATCAATCAGAGATCGACCGCCGGAAAAAACAGGATCGACCGAAGACTGGACTCGTACAAGAACACCCCGGCTCCCGTATATGCGCACGAAGGGCTCGGCGCTGTGCAGGTCCGGCGTTTTCTCCGTGAATTCCACGTAATCGTTCTGACACCGAATGAGAGCGAGTTCGTGCGGACCGGCCTTCACGATCCCCGGTTTCGCACAGTCCAGCTGCGCAGAGTGAAAAGACAGGGGCAGGCGGATTTGAGCAGTCCCGGAAGCGCGGTCCACCTCTTCTGAAGTGGTGCGCACTACGGTGGAGTAGTTTCCCTGGTCGACACGGTCCACACGACGGAAGGCCCGGTCCTCCTCTTCTTCGGAAGCAGACGGAGGGCGCATAACGTTCTTGCTGCCAGAATAAACACCCGTCCATGTTGCAGTCACGGCCGCGTGATTTCCATTCGGAAGCGCAAACAGGGGGGACTCAATGGACCGGCGCGTCCCGCGTCCGGTTATGAAGAACATTCGGGGGAATAGGCGCGCGATGGTTTCCTCGTCCGAGGGCTTTAGATTCTCCGCCGGCAGATCCGGCTCGTTTTCTTCGGAGACAGGCGAAAGAGAGGGAAGGAGTCCGGACTCAAGCGCGCGGTAGAACTCCTGCATGCGCTTGAAATCTTTTTCTTTTAGATCGGGAGGGAACAGGGGCTCCTCTGCGAGGAGCCCGGATGCAAAACAGATAAGGAAAGCGGATAACGTCCGCCTCATGGGCGGACAGAATCCATGTTCATCTGCTCGCGCTGCTGGCGCATCATTTCCTGGTTGCGCTTCTGCTGTTCAAGGAGCTGGTCAAAGTTTTCTTTCTGGAATTTCTTCATTTCCGCGAAGATGCGGAATTTCTCTTTTTCATGCTCCTCTACCAGGCTCTGAATCATCGAGCGTCCGTCCGCAACGATCTTGCTTCCGGAAGGACAGACCTGCTCTGAGCCGGATTTCGGATCCTGCACGGAAACCGATCCATCGTTCACGAGCACAGAAGCCTGTGAAACCGCAGCAGACACGTCGACAATGAACTCGGTCCCGCGCACGCCGGCGATGGCCGTCGGAGTCTGGACCTTGTAGCTGTCGCCCTTCGCAAGCTTATCGAGCTTGGAGGCGAGTTCGCCTTTTTTCACGTCGAGCTGGACGCGAAGACCGGATGCGTCGCGCACGAGATCCTGAAGGACAACTTCAGTGCCGGGGTTCATGCGAAAGAGCGCCCCAGTGGAGAGCTGCACGGACATGGATCCGTCTGCCAGCGTGCGAAGGCGGTCTCCTTTGCGGATGAGATCGTTGACTTTGACGGGCAGAGTTTTGCCCTCACGGACGACTTCAGATTTTCCCGCCGCCTGGACCACCAGGGCCAGGGCTTTTTCTTCCGCGTGCAGAGCAAAAACGGCAAAAAACGCCAGGGAAAACGCAATCAATGACTTCATGGAATACCTCTCCTTCACAGACGAACCGATCATCTGGATGGTTCGATTTTTCTTGACCCGAAGATTGTCGCAATCGAAATCCCATCAAGTCAAGCCGGAGCACTCCTATGGAAAGAATCGTTCAGCCGTTCGCAGATTTCGTGGCAAAAGCAAACCTCAAGAAGGAGGACTACGACCGTCTCTACAAAGAATCGATTGAGAACCCGGAGGCGTTCTGGGCAAAAATGGCGGAGCGTCTGACCTGGTTCAAGAAATGGGACCGCGTGCTTGAAACGGATTTTCCGAATGCGAAATCGAAGTGGTTTGCCGGAGGCAAGCTGAATGTCTCCTACAACTGCCTGGACCGCCATCTTGAGTCATCCCTGAAGAACAAAGCCGCGATCATCTGGGAAGGAGACAATCCGGAAGAATCCAAAACATTTACCTACCAGGAGCTGCACAGGGAAGTCTGCCGCGCTGCAAACGTTCTGAAAAAGCGCGGGGTCAAGAAAGGCGACCGCGTCCTCATCTATATGCCCATGATTCCGGAACTTGCGATCAGCGCCCTTGCATGCACGCGCATCGGGGCCGTGCATTCGATCGTATTCGGCGGATTCTCTCCGGAGTCACTCGTAGGCAGAATCGAAGACTGCAAGCCCGTCATGATCATCACATCCGATGCCGGATATCGCGGCGGACGCATCATCGACATGAAACGCAATGTGGATGCAGCTCTCGAAAAATCAACCGAGCAGGTGAAGAACGTCATCGTCGTTCGCCGCGTGGGCCAGGAACAGTTTTACCGCTGGTATGAGGACCGCGACCACTGGTGGCATGACCTTCTGCGCGACCCGTCCATCACGGCGAACTGCGAAGCAGAACATCTGGATGCGGAAGATCCCATGTTCATTCTGTATACCTCTGGATCCACAGGCAAACCGAAGGGCGTGCTGCACACAACGGCCGGCTATCTGCTCGGAGCAAGCCTCACGCATCACTACGTATTTGATCACAAACCCGAAGACACGTACTGGTGCACGGCCGACATCGGCTGGGTGACGGGGCACAGCTATATTCTTTACGGCCCGCTTTCGAACGGCGCGACGTCCATCATGTTTGAAGGCGTGCCGCAGTATCCGGACTGGGGAAGATTCTGGGATGTAGTTGATAAGTATCAAGTAAATGTTCTTTATACGGCGCCCACAGCGATTCGCGCGCTTGCGAAAGAAGGCACAGCGCACGTCGAAAAGCGTTCGTTGAAGTCCCTGCGCCTTCTCGGAAGCGTGGGCGAACCGATCAACCCCGAAGCATGGGAATGGTATTTCAAGCACATCGGAAAAGAAAGATGCCCGATTGTGGACACTTACTGGCAGACAGAAACAGGATCGATCATCATCAGTCCGCTTCCTGGAGCATTCGGACTGAAACCCGGGTCAGCAACGCTGCCCTTCTTCGGCGTGCGTCCTGTATTGCTCGACGGCGAAGGGAACAAGCTCGAAGGCGAAGCTACGGGAAATCTGGCGATTGAATTTCCCTGGCCGTCGATTATGCGCGGCGTTTACGGGGATCCGGATCGCTTTCATCAAACCTATTTCTCGCAATTCAAAGGCTATTATTTCACGGGCGACGGAGCGCGCCGCGACAAAGACGGCTACTACTGGGTGACCGGGCGCGTGGACGATGTTCTCAACGTTTCCGGTCACCGCATTGGCAGCGCGGAAGTGGAGCATGCAATTGTGGAGCACAAGGCCGTCGCAGAATCTGCGGTCGTCGGCTATCCGCACGACATCAAGGGCCAGGGGATTTACGCATACG
>CAZUJO010000156.1:0-8306 GCA_964619995.1 uncultured Leptospiraceae bacterium | reverse complement strand
TGCGAGAAGGACAGCCGCGTTTCCATCATCACTATGGAGACCATCCGCAAAGAACTCGATGGAAACCGCGAGAAACGCGCTGAAGCGGCTGCCATGGCTGCCGATGCAATTGAGAAGGCCCTGATCCGCACGGAAGCAGCCATGATCTCCGGGGTTTCCGCAACCCTGCTCAAAGACATTCAAAAAGAAATCCGCGACAAATCGCGCCAGGAACTCGAAATGCTGCTCGGCGGCAGGCTTTCCCACCTGAGCCGGAAAGACATTCGCATGCTGTATGACTGGGCCATTCGCGCGCACCGCGAAATGAACCGAATTCATCGCAAAGGCCTGGAGAGCGTCCTTGAACATTACTACGGCGGAAACGCCGTGTCGGTTGCGGAGCACGCGGAGTGATTCCGCGTCTGCGCATCGCAACCAGAGGCTCCCATCTTGCTCTGGCCCAGAGCCGCTACATTCAAAAACGCATCGCCGAACTTCCCGACGCTCCGACCACAGAACTCATCATCATCAAAACAAGCGGAGATGCAAATCAAGTGCAGTCTCTCGCCGAAGCAGCAAGCACAGATGCGCGAAAGGGGCTTTTCACGAAAGAAATCGAAGACGCACTTCTTGATGAACGCGCCGACATTGCAGTTCATTCGTACAAAGACCTTCCGACGCAGATGGTCGACGGACTCCGGATTGCCGCCGTGCCGCAAAGGCTCGAATCGCTGGACCTGCTCGTTTTTCCGAAAGTAAAAAAAGCTTACGACCGCATCCCCTATCTTGCCGCGGGTTCAACCATCGGCACTTCTTCCGCGCGTCGTGTCGCTCAGCTCAAGCATCTGTTCCCGGAAATCAAA
Organism: uncultured Leptospiraceae bacterium; assembly: GCA_964619995.1. GTDB lineage: Bacteria > Spirochaetota > Leptospiria > Leptospirales > Leptonemataceae > JAEUSB01. The sequence continues at coordinate 7,464 of CAZUJO010000156.1, read as the reverse complement.
GCAGTCCTCCTGCGCGGAAATGTGCCGACGCGCATGCGAAAACTTCTCGAACCCGACGGCCCTGATGCAACCCTGCTGTCTGCCGCGGGAATCCAGCGCTTGAGCGGCGAAGGATTCTTCGAAGGGAAAGGGCCGGATGCAGTCGATCTTTCTGCGTTCGAAATCATTCCCGTTCCCGCCGACCTGATGGTTCCGGCTCCGGCGCAGGGAACGCTTGCCGTTCAATGCCGCATAACGGACGGAAGGGCGGTGTCTGTGCTGTCGCGCCTGCACGACGAAGAACTCGCCCGAATGATCTCAGGAGAACGTTTGATTCTGGCCGAACTCGAAGGCGGTTGCCACCTCCCTCTCGGGACGCACATGCAGCGCGAATACCGCGGAAAGAAGAGTTTTTTCAAAATGCACATGTTCCTCGGAGAAGAGGCGGCGCAGAACCGGCACCAGAAATCCTATCAGATTACCCGCTGCGCCGACAGCCCTGAACGGCTCAGCCAGTACATGCTTGAAGACGTTCTCTATTCGCGTGAATTGTTCGTTACGACGAAGGAGTCCCGCGCGCGCGAGATTCAGAAGAAGATACCAGGGATCAAGTCCCTGCCTCTCATTGAGACAGAAACCCTTCCCGTACCGGCAGATCTCGAAGCAGCCATCCGGCGCGAAAATGGAATTACCGCGGCATTTTTCAGCGTCAGCGGCGTAGAAGCGGCCGCAAGAATCTCTTCGCTTCGCGGGGACAACGTGCAATTCGCTGCTGTCAGCGAGAAAACAGCAGAAGCCGTCTCGCGGATTTTCGGGGCCCGAGCGGTTACCGGAAGCTCAACCGGCGCCGAACTTGCGCATGTTGTAGTTGAAAAAACGTACGGACCCGTTCTGTGCTTTCGCGCAGAAGAAGGACGCGAAGAGTTTTCAAAAATTGTTTCCGCCGCCGGTCGAACGGTCCGCGATGTTCCGCTCTACCGGACTGTAAAACTCAAGGTCCCGCGCGAAAACCTCGAAAGTCTGCCCTCGCGGGCCGGAATCGTTTTTGCAAGCCCGTCTGCGTTTCATGCCTGGATCGAGTCTGCCGGGCGTCTGCACGAAGAGAAGAACCTGCGCCTCTGCGCAATCGGCCCGACTACGGCCGACGCGATGATGGAAATGGATTGCGTCCCTTACGCAGTCTCCCATCGTCCTGATCTCGAAGAATTTCTCAAGGAGCTCATGTTATGAACCAGAGCAACTCCCAGAGCCTTTACGCCCGCGCCACCCGCGTGATCCCTGGCGGCGTGAACAGTCCCGTGCGCGCCTTCCGGTCCGTAGGCGGAACTCCCATCTATATGGAAAGCGGCACAGGCGCCCGGCTCAAAGACGCAGACGGAAACACATACCTCGACTTCTGCAATTCCTGGGGACCGCTCATTTCCGGGCACAGACATCCGGTCGTTCTCTCGGCGATTCGTTCGCAGATGACGCGCGCGCTCACGTTCGGCACGCCCTGCGAGCAGGAAGTTCTGCTGGCCGAGCATGTGATTGGCCTTTTGAAACGCACGATTCCGGACTGCCGCATTGAGAAGATCCGGTTTATGAGTTCAGGCACAGAAGCAGTCATGACTGCAATTCGTCTTGCGCGCGGATTCACGGGAAGAAACAAGATTCTCAAGTTCGACGGCTGCTACCACGGGCATTCGGACAGCCTTCTTGTGAAAGGCGGCTCGGGACTTGCCACGCTCGGCGTTCCGGATTCTGCGGGAGTCCCTGCATCCTTTACCGCCGAAACGATTGTCGTGCCGTTAGACGACGAAGCGGCCCTCGAAAATGCGTTCGTTCAGCACGGACGGGACATTGCGGCAATCCTGATTGAACCGATCCCCGCAAACAACGGCCTTCTTCTCCAGAGAAAGGAATTTCTGGAAAAGCTGAAATACATGGCCGTTGCAGGCGGCGCTCTCTTGATCTTCGACGAAGTCATCAGCGGCTTTCGCGCAGCCCCGGGCGGCGCGGCGCAATATTACGGAATCTGTCCAGATCTCATCACCTACGGCAAAATCATCGGCGGCGGCATGCCCGTCGGCGCGCTTGCGGGCAGAAACGATATACTGGACCGCCTCGCTCCGGACGGTCCAGTATATCAGGCGGGAACGTTATCCGGCAATCCGGTGGCGATGTCGGCGGGCCTGGCGCAGCTCAAGCTGCTCGAACCCGCGGCGTACGCGCATCTTGAGAACCTGGGCAAAACTCTGGAAACAGCCTTCAATGCAGCATCCCTTTCCTGGCGCATCGTGCGACTTGGGTCGATCTTCTGGTTCTATCAAGGAAAAGAGCCGCCGCGCCGCGCCGATCTGATTTCGCGGGAGTCCATGAAGGTATACGCTGAGTTCCACCGCTACTGTCTGGAACGCGGAGTCTACCTCGCCCCTTCCGGCTATGAAGTAGGTTTCTTGAGCACCCCCATGACAGAACAGGATGTATCACGCTTCCTCGGTCTGGCCGTCGATTTTTTCAAGACACGCTGAGCGCGGTGATGCCGTTTCTGAAGAAGAATCTTGCCCGCTTCGTCGTCGGCGGAATGTTTCTGCTTCTTGCAGCGCAGTTGACGTGGTGGCTGACCTTCTTCCGGCTTAAACAGATGCGCTTCGAGCAGCTCGAAAGCGATCTCGACGAACAGCGCATAGCCCTTGCGGCGGAGCTTCACCGTCAGTTCGACGGCATTTCCTGCAATGACATCGCCGGAACGGGCAGGCGAAAGTGTTTTGTTCAGCCGGAGATCGCGCAGGAGCGGGCGCGGCGGCATGTGCGCGAAATGTACATGCTCGTGTCCGAAACGCTTTTTGTTCTGACGGTGCTGGGTTACGGATCGTGGCTGGTAGTACGGTCGGTTCAGCGCGAAAAGAAGCTGGCAGAAGAGCGCGTAACGTTCCTCAACTCCATCGCGCATGAACTCAAAACTCCGATTGCCGGCGCCCAGCTCGCGCTGCAGACTCTTCAGAAGAGATCGCTTCCGGAAAAACAGAAGAAGGATCTCCTCGCGTCCGCTATCGAAAATCTGAGGCGCCTGACTTCGCAGATTGAAAACGTCCTGCTTTCCGGTGAAATGGACCGAATCGCTCCGGAAGCAGCAAACCAGCAGAGCGACGCTGCTGCGGTTGCGCGAAAGTACTGTGATTCGCTGCCGGAGAAAGATACAATCCGCATCGACTCACCCCATTCAATTTCCGTGCGTCTTCCCTCCCACCTGCTCGAAAGACTTTATGACATTCTCATCCAGAACGCGCTTTTGCATGCGCGTACCTATGTAACTGTATCGATCCGTTCCGAATCGGGCGGCGTGAGCATCCGGGTCATAGACAACGGGCGCGGAATTCCGGAATCAGAACTTGAGAACATCTTCCGGCCTTTCTACCGCCTTTCCGAAGAACGCGGCACCGGGCTCGGCCTTTATCTCGCCCGACAGATTACAAAGATTGCCGGCGGAAGCCTTTCCGCTTCCAATTCCCCCGACGGCGGAGCCGTCTTTCATGTGAGGCTGCCCTCTGGCTAAGAAACAAAACATCCTCCTCGTCGAAGACGAACCCGCCATTCGCAGCGGAATCAAGTTGAACCTGGAAGCGGAGGGGTTTCGCGTCCTCGAGTTTGCGGACGCCGACTCGGCTCTCGCGAAATTCACGAAAGACAAACCGCCGGTTGCGCTCGGCATTCTCGACATCATGCTTCCCGGAAAATTGAACGGGCTCGATCTATGCGCACGTCTGCGCGGAGAGGGAGCGCAGTTTCCGGTGATTTTTCTGACCGCGCGCGGACGCCTGGAAGACAAGCTGGCCGGCTTCAAATCCGGCGGCGACGATTACATGACAAAGCCATTCGAACTCGAAGAGCTCATCGCGCGCATCTATGCGCGCCTGGGCCGCCGCGCAAGAACCAGGATCGGCCGCTGGCAGCTGGATTTTGAGGCCGCAACCGCCGAATCTGATTCAGGAGAAATCGTGCGCTTTAATGACAAAGAGATCAAGATGCTCAGCGTGCTTGCGCAGAACCGCGGCAAGCCCGTCCGCCGCGATGATATTCTCGATCAGGTCTGGGGCGCTGACTTTCCGACGAATCGCACGATTGACAATTTTATAGTTAAATTTCGTAAAATATTTGAAGAAGATCCGGCGAATCCAGTTCACTTTGTGACCAGGCATGGCACAGGCTACGAACTGTCAGAGGAGAACCTATGAAACCCGCACTCATCCGCGCACTTGAAGGGGACACCCTTCCCCGGATTCCATTCTGGTACATGCGGCAGGCAGGACGCTATCTGCCGGAATACAACGAACTGCGCCGCGGGCGGACCTTCATCGAGGTTATGGAAAATGTAGATCTCTCGGTGGAGATCAGCCTCCAGCCTTTCCGCAGATTTCGCATGGACGGCGTCATCATGTTCAGCGACATTCTCACGCCGATCCGCGGCGCGGGCATTCCCCTTCACTTTGAGGAAAAGAAAGGTCCGGTGCTTGAGAAAACCGTGCAGAACGAATTGGACATTGAAATGTTCCGGGCGTTTGATCCGGCCGCGCACTGCCCCTACGTAAAAGACATTCTGCAGCGGCTCCGAGGGCACCTGGAAAAAGAATCAGATCGACCTGCGCTCCTGGGCTTTGCGGGGAGTCCGTTTACGCTCGCAAGCTATCTGGTTGAAGGCGGCGGAACCCAGAAATTCGAAAAGACCAAAGAATTCATATTCAAACGCACGCAGCTCTTCGCCTCCCTTTGCGATGCACTGACTGATCTTACAATCCGTTATCTGCGCATGCAGATCGACGCAGGCGCTGAAGCGGTGCAGATTTTTGACAGCTGGGGAGGAATTCTTTCTCCCGCTCATTACGATGAGTTCTCTTCGCCTTACACCAGACGCATCATTTCCGCGATTCGCGGCGATGGAAAAGCCCCGGTCATTCTGTTTGTGGGCAACGGATCGCATCTGCTCGATCGAATTGCCGCACAGAATCCTTCCGCAGTTTCTCTTGACTGGCGCATTGACGCAGCCCAGGTGAAGCGCGACGTGCCGGACTCCATGGCTGTCCAGGGAAACATGGACCCGCTCGTTCTCTACGGAACGCCGGAGCGGACTGCCGCGGAAACGAGGCGAGTCCTCGAATCATTCGGAAAGCGAAAGGGTTACGTATTCAATCTGGGACATGGAATCCATCCGGCATCGCCCGTCGAAAATGTGCAGGCAATGATCCAGGAAGTTCGCAGCTTCAAGGTGTGAGGCTCGCGCGGTTTGAAGAAAGAGTCCATTTCGCTCTGGCTTGACTCGTACGATGATCTCTTTTCCGACTTCGATCCTCGGCATCTCTCCGAGAGATCGCTTTCGGACGACTTTCTGTCCGAACTGAAGCGGGCTGCGGCAGACAAATCCGGCGCGCATCTGACTCTGATCTTTCTTCTTGCGAAAACTAGGCGAAAGCGGCCGGTCGAGTCTGTAATCCGGGGGCGGCTGAAAGCGCACTTTCAGCGTCATTTTGAGCTGCTCAGAGCTTCGCGCCGCTCCATGCAGAAGAAGGGAATGCTTCAAGGCTGTGTGGGTCTTGCTGTGATGCTGGTCATTGTTTTGATATCCGGAGAAAGCAAGAGCATCGCGGCGCGGGCCGTCAGCCTCCTTGCGGAAGCAGGCGGATGGTTTCTCTTCTGGTCCGGAATGGACAAAGTATTCACAGAGGCCAGGCAGTCAGCCGCAGAACTGGAATTCTACGCCAAGATGCATACGGCCGAAATCGAATTCCGGTCCAGGAATCCGCTGGAAAAATAGCTATTTCTTTGGCGGCGCGGGCGGCGCCGCTGCCTGCTGCGCGAGCAGCTTCTTTTTCTGCTCAACCGCCGCCGCAATCTTTTTCTCAAGCTGATTGACGTTGTCCAGATAGCGCTTCATTTCATTTTCGCGCGACGACGTTCCGCTAATCTGGATTCCGAGAAGCAAGTTTCCTTCATGATCGGTGACGCTGGATCTTACTTTGCCGAATAACGTGATGGGGCCTTGCATGCGAAAGAGAACGTCAAACGTAAAACCGGACTGCCGCGTCAGATGCTCTTTGAGTTCGGGATGCTTGATGCTCACCTTCAGGCCGCCGCGCGAAAGATTCACCACGTCTTCCCGGTGAGTCATGATGATGGTGTTGGAATCACGGATTCGGTCTACCATTTCGAAGGCAAGCTGCTGCAGCTCGAGGACTTTCTCCTCTGTGTATTTCTTTGTCTTGCTCTGCATGTGTATATAGCCGAGCGGAATGGACGTCATGTCGTGCGTAATGTACGTGACCGGCACAATTACTTCGGAAAGGACCTTCTCTCTTTTGTATTCCTGCATCCTCTTCTGAATGCCGTCAAAAAGCAGGGAATCATAATCAACATAAAATGGACTCGGCGCTTTGTAACAGGCCGGGTTCTGTGTGTCCTCAATAAAGAGCGTGCGGTTTGTCTTGCGTATCTCGTCGAAGATCGTTCCTTTCGCGCCGTAGACGTCGATCTTCACATAATCTTCCTGGACTTTCAGCCGGCGTTCATAGTCCGCGAAACTCACTTTCACCGTGGTCGGTATGCTGAACAAACTCGCGTCGATCGCATGCTTGCTGGCCCGGATGTTCGTAACAACAACCATCTCCGAGTTCACCGGAATGCGAATGTTCCCTCTGTCTTTCGGCGCAATGCCTGCCGTCTTCACGTGGAGCTGATAAACGCCCTGGCTCGGGCTGCCGACGACTACGCAGTTCAGTTCCATATAACGGCCCAGAATGCGAAACAGAGTCACTTCTTGTTCGAGAGAAAGCTGCAGCTTCTTGTTTTCGACCATGAGCACATTGTTCGTCGCATTGAATCCGCGATTGACTGCCTCAAGCGGCGGATCGCCCGACGCCTTCACAAAGAGGCTTCGCGTGCCTACATGGTTCGTCACCAGGTAGTGAATCTTTTCCGCGGACGTGACGTACTGAAGTTGGTGGGGCTCGGTCATTTTCATGTTTTCGTCGCACGGGAAGGCCTTTGTGCAAACACTATTTCGCGCATCGAAGTCTGCCCATCTACGACGAAAGGCCTGGCGGCAGATCGTCGACCGGCCGGCCCTCATTCTTTACTTGTATGTGCATACACAGTACAGGGGAACGTGACCGGGACAAGTCGCCCGGAGAGGGAAACGGTATGACCCTGAAGCGCCCCGGAGCGGCAAAGCCACTGCCCGCCGATTTGCCTAATGTTTAGACAGTATGCTCCGATAATGACGGAAGATTCCCGCCGTCCAACCATAGACGTACATAACTGCGGCATTCTGTGCCTCAGAAGCTGGCACAGTTCGTGCAAAACTGGGGCAGGTAAACAATCCGGAGGTTTCCGATGAAACAATTATTGAAATGGATGGGCGGTGCAATGCTCGCAACCTCCCTTCCGCTCATGGCTGAAGAGCCAGCCGCGTCCACAACGACGCCGGCCTTGCCCAACGGGGGGGTGGACATC
>CAZUJO010000155.1:0-8320 GCA_964619995.1 uncultured Leptospiraceae bacterium | reverse complement strand
GCAGAATAACTCGCCACGTAAACGAACCGGCCAGATGGCTCGGCGAGCACTGTTGCTGGGCCCAGATTCGTCCCGGCGTTTGAAACCACCGCCAATCCACCAGTGGCCGAATCGATGTGATAGCCGTTTAAGCCGCCCCCGCCCGAGGAAGCGTTGAACAAGAAGGAGCCATCCGGACTGACAGCAATCCCCGATGGAGTGAATACCGCGGCAGTAACTGCGGTACCGAGAGCCCCGGCACTGGACACCACAGGAAGCACGCTGATTGATGAGCTTCCCGCATTGGACATATAGACGAATCGTGGCTGTTTTGCGCAGACGCCTCCGCGAACACCGCATATCAAGAGCGCGAGAGCGGGCTCGGTAAACGTGAACGGTTGTTCTTTTTTCGACACGCAGGCAGCCGAAGATGTGTGCAACAATATCAGAACAAGTATTTGCGCGAGAATTCTGGCGGCTTTTCCGCCCGAGATTACAATCGGACGCTCGATCATATATTCAATCGTCTCAAACTTCTTTCCGCTCTCCTCGAGAATGGACAGGGTTTCGCGGCTCTTCATGCCGCGCGGATTGTGAAAAATCTTCATTCCTCAAGGAACCTCCTGCTGCGTCGGGCGCAACGAACTTCTGCAGATCAGTACGAGGCCATTGTGACGAAGGCCGGGCCTACTCCAGCGGCCGGATAGGTTCCGGCAATCGCGGGCTGGCCGCTAAAAAGCTGGACCGATGTGACATATAAGCCGCCATTCGAGGTTACGAGAGCGAAATAACCGGAAGGTGCCAGGGCAACACCATATGGCGAATTCACGGCGGTGGATCCCGCGAGATTTAGAAATCCGCCCGATTCAGTATGTATAGAAACAAGGCTTGAGGTATTGTTGGCTACGACAACGGTGCGGGTTCCCGGAATGAAACCGACCTGGCGGGGTGTGCCGTAGGCCGCTGCCTGCGTCATCGATGTAAGAACACCGGTACCCGGATCCACACGGTAAGGGGACAGGGAAGACGCGCCCGAGTTTGCAGCCACCAGAAGCGTCCCGCTCGAGTCCAGGGCGACGCCATCCGGACCTATGCCCGCCGCCGCGGTCCCGATCAGCGTAAGCGTTCCGCCAGAATTAATGGCATAACTGCTGACGCTGTTTCCGGTCTGATTGGTCACAAATAGAAACCGCCCGGATGCGTCGGTTGCGAGCCCCGTCGGCGAACCCAGACCGCCCGTGGAAGAGGCAACACTCAGACTACCTCCACTGGACACAAGGAGCACCCAGACGCTGTTGTTTGCCGGACTTGCCACGAACACGAAGCGGCCTGCCGGATCTGCGACGACAGATCCCAGCGCGGTGCCGGTCGCCAGTGATCCTGCCTGGGTCAACCCGCCGGTCAGCGAATTGATCCGATAGGATGTAATTGTGCCCCCTGAGCTCGCAGAAAAAAGGAACGATGAGTCCGCACTGACGGCTAAACCAGTCGGATTGGTTACAAACATGGTTGAGGTCGAACCCAACAGGCCCGCTGTGGATGACGCCACCGGCAGAATCGCGAGGGCGGAGGCGCCCAGGTTCGATACGAACGCGAATCTCGGCTGTTTGGCGCAGGATCCAGTGCGTGCCGTCTGACAGGCAAGTAATCCGAGCATCGGGGTTGTAGGATTCAGCCCGCTTCCAGGCCGGGAACACGAGTAGAGCGCTAACAACGGAATGATCAGCAGTTTTTGCGCGCGTTTCTGCGCTTGATTCAAAAAAGGGTAATGCCCGTTCCGCATATAGTTCAGTGTTCTATACTATCCAGCAAACGCAACTGGAAAACCCCGAGTACGTGTTTGAATACTATTTCTCGGCAATCATTGCGCTTATGTCGGCAGCATCGAGAGGACCAAAATGGCCAGGGAACAACGTTTTCACACCGCGCTCCAGAAGCGGCGTCAGCTGCGCTCTTGCCCGCGCCCGGTCTTCATGAAAGAAATGTTCGGTGGGACTGTGACGCATCACCATCCCGCCCCGGATCAGATCGCCTGTGAAGGCAATGTCTCCGAGAATCACAACAACAGAACCCGGCGTGTGCCCCGGCAGAAGAAGGATAGTCCCATCAAAGCCGTATGACGTTAGATCTGTCTGATCCTTTACGATGATGTCGGGTGTAAACGGATCATACTTGCCGTCTGACATTGGCCGAATCATCCGCGCCATGATACCAATGCTTTCGGCTTTTGAAAGGTCTGTCATCCCGCGCTGAAACTTGTCGAGATCCCCTTCTCCACCCGCAACTTTTGTTCCGTACTTCTGCTGGAAGTATCTGGCATTGCCGGCATGATCTCCGTGGCCGTGGGTCACGACGAGAACCGCAACGTCCGCGGGATTGAGTCCCAGGTCCTTCATGCGCGCGAGTATTCTGTCAAGATGCTCGGGAAGACTCGTGTCGATCATCAGAAGTTTTCCGTGCTGCCGCACAAAGTAAACGTTCGCCATTCCGGAATCAATCCGATAGACTTCCGGCTTTTCGGGAGGCGCCATACGATCCCCGCTGCTCATGCATCCGGCGGCTGCGGCAATCCAGAGCGCAAACATCGTCCGTCGAACATAGCTTCCAGAAATCATCCAGGCACGCATAAACAACTCCCCTGCAGTATGTAGACATTGTATACATTTGCCTCCGCCTGTCAAGAAAAAGCCGTGCCGCCGGGCTTCCTAAAAGATATTGACCTGATTTCTGTCTCGCCCTCTTTCAATCCATCATGGCCGAGAACCGGGCACATCCTCGACTCAAGTTCACGCAGGATCTGACGGTCTATGCGGCCGGCCCTCTGGGTATGAAGAAGATTGAATACTTCGGCCGCGGATTCGACATCAGCCTTGGCGGAATTCTCTTTGCATCCATTGCGCAGTTCGCGCCTTCGGCGGCATGCACGATCAAGCTGAAAGGAAGGGACGGCTCACAGCTTGAAATGTCGGGGAAAATTCTACGCGTGACCGGCAGCAATGCGGATCTCGCCGCAAATGAATCCGTCTTTGCGCTCCAGTTTGACCGGGAACTTTCGGACGCGGAATTAATGAACGTTTTACCCGGGGAATAGCCGCCGTCGTACAAATCTACTTGCATTGCAGAATGCACGTACTCACATAACGGTATGAAGGCTGCGTTCTCCATCCTTGCATTCTCTCCAATTTGGATCGCAGCCTCGTGCGCAAGCATGCCGCTGCAGAGCCCGGATAACGCACGCCGCGTGGTGCTGGGCTCCTCGGAAAGCTCCTGCCGGCGCGAATCGAGCGAGAAGCAATGGTACATTCTTTTTGGGGCGGTTCCTTTAAATCATGCAGAGGTCTCGTTTCAGGATTCTTCCCGTTCATATAGAATTATTGAAGAAAGGACCTGGAGCGATCTGCTCATTACAATTCTCGGCGGCACGCTGACCACGGTAACGCGGAAGACGCTCACGGCAGAAATCTGCGAAGAACAGCTTGTGGTTGCAACGCCAGAGCAGATCGAACAGAAGCGCAAAGAAGAGATTCAGACGGCCCTGGACGGATTTATTCAGAAGATTCCAGGCGAACCCATCTTCCTTCTCAAATCAGGCGAGAAGCACCGCGGCCGAATCGAAGAGATTTCTCAGGAAGAAATTGTGATCGCGGAGATGACGGCCGTAGATCCACAAGAAGCGGCGGAGAAGGATGAGGGAGAAAAGGGAACAAAGATTGCGCGCATCCTCCTCAGAGACGGCTCGACGCTGACCGGCGAAGTGCTCGACCAGACGCCGCTCCTCATCAGCCTGAAGACGACAAGAGGAAAGGTCAGCATTCAGAAATCAAACGTCAGGCGGATTTCCTACCAGGAGACGCAGGCAGAGAAGGAGTCTGCGCGAAAGCAGCGCGAAGAAGCGTCGATTAAGCGCCTATCGTTACGGCGGGACGAAATCCTTCGCATCGTGCTCCCGGGAGATCAGCCTTGAGCCGCATCCTGCTTCCTCTCCTTCGGGCCGCGCTGGCCGCCCTGCTCTGCGCATCGAGCACAAACTGCATCCTTACACTGCGCGAACTGGATGAGACCGTGCTGAATCATGCGCTGGGTTTGACGCAGGAGAAGTCCGATACGCAGACGCGCGACGCGATGCTGCTCGCGCTCATCGCATCCTCCGGACCGGAAATCAACATTCGCGTGGGAAGCGTAAACTATCCGAGCGGGTCTTCTTATGATTTCACGGGCTCAGCCTCCGGGCAAATTACATTCACAATTCAGAACCTCGGCCGCTCAAATCTGAGCATCTACGGCGCTTCCATAACAAACACAGGCAATTATTCAATGACCCAGCCTCTGTCGAATGCTGTGGCTCCTTTTGCGAGCACGACCTTTACAGCCGGCAACTGGAACGGCGCGGGCGGCACAGCCCTCATTACAATCCTGAGCAACGACAGCGACGAGGGCACCTATACGATCACCGGCCTTCCCTGCAACTGCTAACAAAGGTCGATTGACGGCTCCTCCGACCGGGCCACGTCTATCCCGATGCGCACTCCAAGAATCGCTTTCTTTGCCTACGCCTACAATCTGGCGGAAACCACGCGCGGGATCGAAGTAGCGCGCGCTCTCCGCGATCGCGGCGCCGTCATTCAATTCTTTTCGCACGGCGGACCGCATGCGCACCGCATCACGGAAGCGGGTTTTGCATATTCGGAGCTTCTGCCGCTGATGGAGGAATCGCATCACAGCCGCTTCATGGACCTCGATCACGGCAGGGCGCGTGGTGAACTCTACACGGCTGACGAATGGACGAGATTCGCGAAAGCAGAAATCGACGCGCTGCGGACCTTTGGTGCAGATGCAGTCTACGCAGGATTCAACCTTCCCTGCGCCGTCTCTGCGCGCGCTCTAAACGTTCCGTTGATCTGGCTTCTTCCCGCGCAGGCAGTGCGGCAGTACTATGAGCACGGCCTTGGCGTGTTTCCAGAATTTCTTGAGAACAGGCTCACTCGTCTGATTCCTGCGGGCGTCAAAAATCGCGTTTTCAACCTGGCGCTCACGTCCGTGAACTATATGCCGATCAAAAACATCAACGCGGCCCTCGCATCGCTCGGCGCAGCTCCGATTCGGTCAAGCTTCGAGATTCTTTCCGGAAATCTTGTGCTTCTCGCCGATCTTCCGGAGATTACGGGCCTCCCGCAGGCAGCTCTGCCCGCCAGTCACCGCTACATTGGCCCGCTCTTTGCAAATTTGCCTCTCGAAGTTCCGGCGGAAGTTCACCGTGTCTTTGACAGACCGGGACTGAAGATCTTCTGCGCAATGGGGAGCTCTGGCAGCGACGCGGCGATGCGGACTGCTTTGCGCGCCTTGAAACAGAGTCCGCATAACGTTGTGGCTGCGACCACATCGATCATGGATCCACAGGAATTCGCGCCGTTTTCAGAGCGATTCTTCGTGACGCGCTACGTTCCTGCAACGACAGTCAACGCAATGGCTGACCTTGCGATCACGCACGGCGGACAGGGGACTCTGCAAAACAGCTGCTGGGCAGGAAGACCGGTGATCGGCACTCCGTTTCAGTTTGAGCAGCAGAGCAACCTTGAGATGCTCGTGCGCGCCGGGGCTGCGATTCGAATCCCCCTTCATGAGTTTACGGAACACCGTCTCCTGCGCGAAATCGACCGCATGGCTGCGGAGCCTTCCTACCATGAAAACGCTCGAAAGCTGAGCGAACGGCTCCGCCAGACAAACGGCGCTGCAGCCGCGGCCGATGCGGTTTTCGAATTGATCGCGAACGCGCGCCGCTGAGTGGATGCAATCATGTGCCAGACTTGTAATTCGCGCAGGTTGATTTGAAAAACCGCTATCTCCTGTCGATGCTCGGCATGTTCCCGTTCATCGTCATTGTCGACGCAATCTACTTTATCTATCATCAGTCTCCCGGGATTTTCCTGGGGCTGGGCGCTGTGCATCTGTTCCTCTACGGCCTTTTGAACTGGGCCGGCGCTCTCGTGCTCTACCGGCCAATCGACCGCTGGTTCGCGGGCGGAAAAGAGGCCGGGCCGCGCGTCGAAAGTCTCGCATGGTTTTCCTCTTTGTGGATTCTTTTCATCGGAAGTCTATATACTGCGATTGCGCTGATTCCCCTCTATTTCTTTCCGGGCATCTTCAAGAATCCTGACAACTTCGTCGTGGAACGGATTCCGCCGCAGTTCTTCTTCTTTTCGATCCTGCCCGGGATCTACTTCATCTATGCGCTTTTCCCCGCATTCATCGCGTATTTTCTGATCAACGACTTTGTTCTGGATCTAAAGGAAGCGGTCTTCGCGCGCTTTCGCGTTCTTTTTCGCGCGGGCGGCCAGGGAGTCGGGCGCGTCCTTTTTCTTGTGTTATTATTTCTGGTGTTTCTCCCTTCACTGCTTGTGATCCTGGAGCTCAAGATCGCCTTCCAGGTGGAAGACCGATATGCGCAATTCACCCGGCTCAGCCCGCTTGAGACGGTCCTGATTGACCGCTTCATTGTATTTACAGGCACGATCGTTGCGGCTGTTCTCATTACGCGGAATTTCACCAAGCCAATCCGCTCTTTGATCCGGGCAATCAATCAGGTGCGCGAAGGTGACTATTCCACGCAGGCCGCCGTGATCAGCCGCGATGAAATCGGAATCGTCACGCACGAATTCAATACGATGGTGCAGGGACTCAAGGAGCGCGAGCTGATCCGGGATACTTTTGGACGTTATGTGACGCCTGACGTCGCTTCCCTGGTCTTAAAACAGGACCTTCATCTTGAGGGTGAGATGCGCAACTGCACGATCCTCGTAACCGACATTGCCGACTACACGACTATCGCGGAGGCGCTGACGCCGGGCGAGATCGTTCTCATGCTGAATGAGTATTTCTCAGAGATCGTAAAGATCATTCATGAACATCAGGGCATCGTAAATAAGTTCATCGGCGATTCTGTATTTGCAATGTTCAACGTCCCCCTTGATGATTCGCAGCACGCTTCGCATGCAATTCGCGCCGCCCTTGCCATCCAGCGCGTGACGTCGTCCCGCAGTTTCGGCAGAAATCGAATGCTCACAACCCGCATCGGAATCAACACCGGGATTGTCGTTGCAGGAAATATTGGATCTTCCGAGAGGATGGAGTATACGGTCATTGGCGACGATGTAAACATTGCGGCGCGGCTCGAGCAGATGAACAAGGCGCACGGAACGTCCATTCTCATAGGCGAGAATACCTATGAGCTGACGAAAACTGAATTCTCTTTCAACGGTCTCGGGGAAATCCAGCTGAAGGGAAAAGAGAAGAGCATTCAGGTATACAGCGTAATCGACCGCTGATCGCGCGCGGGAATTGCTTGACGCAGAGCCCGATGTTGACAGCGATTACATTATGGCAGCCGCAAAAAAAATGGTTCGACGCGCAGGGGCGAAGCCGCGGCGGCCGGCCTCCTACCATCACGGAGCGCTTCGCGATGCCGTTCTCGACCGCGCCGACGTGATGCTGGAAAAGCAGGGCATAGAAAATCTGAGCCTGAGAGACGTGGCCGCGGATCTCGGCGTAAGCCATGCGGCTCCCTACAGGCACTTTCCACATAAGATGGATCTGCTCTTTGCTCTTGCCGAAAGAGGATTTCGCGCGCTGGGAGACGCGATGGAGCAGGCTTTCCAGGAGAAAAATCCGCGGGAGCGTTTTGAAAAGAGCGGCGTTCTCTACATCAGGCTTGCTGTGGCGCATCCTGTGAGGACTCAGCTCATGTTCTCAAAAACGATTCACTGCGAAGAGGCGCCGGAATCTCTGCGGAAGGCGGGCGAGCGGGCCTTTCAGGGCCTGGTTCGAATTGTAGAAGACGGCCAGTCCCGCGGAGTCTTTACGCAACGAACGGATTCCATGACGCTCGCGCTCGCGGCGTGGAGCACCGTGCAGGGCATGGCATCGCTCGTGGCCGCCGGACAGATTCCCGACCAGGGGGACGCGTTCCTGCGCACCATCCTCGCTCAGCTGTTCGAAGGGGTCAGGGAACGCGGCAGGAAATAGATCCCACTACATCATCTTCTTTCGCATGAAGATCATGACACCGATCATGATGACGGCGGAAATCACCATGAGGGCAATGTAGGCGACGAGATCGTTCGTGGAACGCCCGAGTTCGAGAAGGTAAACCTTCTCTGCCAGATTCATTTTGTATTCATCGCGAAAGAAATTCAACTGTTTGCTCGAAGGCCCTTCCCAGAGGACGTCGCGCAATACTCCTTCGAATGAACTCTGCGCCAGCACCTCATTGAGCTGCGCATCGCTGAGATCGCCCGTTTCAACAAGCAAATGCACGGGATCGCCTTCTTTGTAAGAAGGTCCTACG
>CAZUJO010000154.1:0-8324 GCA_964619995.1 uncultured Leptospiraceae bacterium | reverse complement strand
AGGTCGCCGCCGCGCTTGCGCGTGCCCTCGATGAAGATCCCGAGCAGGCCGCCCAGCAAGCCGCGCAGCAAGAAATCGGGAAGGTCTGTGCGGGTTTCATGGAAGAGTTCGGAGAGGAGGTTCCGGATGTCGTCTGTGTTCGTGGGATAGAATCGACGGCGGTGCGCGTCTCTTTCGTGCTCTGGAAAACGCAGGGCACCGGGCGCAACGAGATGCACACGCCGAAAGGGATTCTCAACTCCCTGCGCGTCGAGGTATTCAAGCGCATGCATGGCAATCAACCCGCCCATGCTGTGCGTCAGGATCTGCGCGGATGGTTTCGTTTTGCGAGGCGGCGGGTCAGGCTGGGGCCTGTTTTCGAGAACGTGCAGAATGAATCGCGCCGTTGCCCTGGCAATGCTGTCGATCCGCCAGATTTCGCGCAATTCCGGCATTCGCGTTTCGCCAAAACCCGGCAGGTCGATCGCGTAAATGTCGAAGTGCTTCCGCAATTCAGGCATCAATTTGCGGAACGTTTTCGCCGAATCCAGAAATCCATGCAGAAGAAAGAGCGGAGGCCTGCCGGTTTCTGCGGCATACATATGAAAGCGAATTCCCTCGAAAGGGATCCGTCTGCTTTCCAGGCCGCTTGAGAGGATCTTGCGGTGAATCTGAAAGTTTCTATAGAAGAGGGCTGCTCTGCCTGGAAGACTCATCGCATGGGAACTTCTATCAAAAGTATTTCAGAGGCTTCGCGCGCGGCAATCGTTACTTCTTTTGCATCTTCAATTCCAATTCCATCGCGCCGCTTGAGAGTCTGCCCTGCGATTTCGGATTTCCCTTCAATCATAAAACAGTAGACTCCGTTTGATGGAAGATGGAGCTCATAGTTGAGCTCGCGGCCCGCTTCCAGGCGAGCGAGCGAAAACCATGCGTCCTGATTGATCCACAATCCGCTGCCTTCTTCAGGCGATACAATCGTCTGCCACTGGTTCTGTCTGCCTTCGACCGGGAAAGTCTGCTGGCCGTAACGAGGCTGGATGTTTCGCTTTTTGGGAAACACCCAGATCTGGAGGAAGTTCACTTTCTGCGATGGATTTGGATTCTTTTCAGAATGCAGAATTCCCGTTCCCGCCGACATGATTTGCACATCTCCATGGCGGATGATGGATCCGTTTCCTTCGCTGTCCTGATGGGCCAGATCGCCGGCTAACGGTATGGAAACAATTTCCATATTATCGTGCGGGTGCGTGGCAAATCCAGCGCCGCCGGAAACGATATCGTCATTCAAAACACGGAGAGCGCCGAAGTGAACCCGCTCTGGATCGTAATAACCGGCAAACGAAAACGTGTGATGCGTGTCGAGCCAGCCATGGTTCGCGTATCCCCTGGACTCAGAAGTGTGCAGAGTGATCTTCATAGGTTCTCCCGGCGTTAGCCTGCAAGCACGGATGCATGCGCTTCCACACAGTCAGCGAGGGCGCGCAGATCGTAACCGCCTTCTAAAAAAGAAATCATCCGGCCGCCCGTCTGGCGATTTGCAAATTCCAGAAGCTTTCTGGTCATCCACTCAAAATCACCTGCGGTGAGCTCCATGCCTGCAAGCGGATCGTCCATATGCGCGTCAAATCCGGCCGAAATCAAAAGAACATCCGGCGCGAATGCCTCGAGTCCAGGCAGGACCTGGTTCTCAAATGCTTTGCGATAGCGGGCGCCGTCCGATCCCGCAGGCAGAGGACAGTTCAGTGTGAATCCCTTTCCGCGGCCGGAGCCTGTTTCTGCTGCAGCGCCCGTTCCCGGGTAAAATGGAAATTGATGAAGGCTTACGAAATAAACGGAGTCGTCATCATAAAATGAATCCTGCGTTCCGTTCCCGTGATGAACGTCCCAGTCCACGATTGCAATTTTTGGAAATCCGAGTTTCTGGAGATGACGCGCGCAGATGGCCACATTGTTGAATAGACAGAAACCCATCGCGCGCGTGCGCAAGGAATGATGGCCGGGAGGACGGACGAGCAGCAGAGCTCGTTCCATGTTTCCCGCGTGGATCTGTTCGGCGGCTTCCAGGCCTGCGCCTGCAGCGAGCATAGCCGCATCGAACGATTGATCGGATACAGGAGTGTCGCCGTCGAGATAGCCGCCGTGCTGCCTGCAGACTTCTTGCAGTGCGCGAATGTATCTCTCGTCATGAATCGCCGCCACTGCATCTGTGGTTGCAGTGTGCCGCTTCATCGGGAGGAAGCGCGACGCAAGGCCCTGTTCCAGACGGGCGCGAATGGCCAGAAGACGCGATGCATTCTCCGGATGAGACCGCCCCGTATCGTGCTGTAAAAAAAGATCGTCCGTGAACAGGCCGGCCCGCATACAGCCAGCATAAGCATGCAGAGACTGATCTTCAACCAAATATGAAAGCGCGCGAAGAATGGATCGAGTCGCTCAAGACAGACCTTGAGTCCGTGGAAAGAAAGGGGCGGCTCCGAATGCTCAAGACGTCTTCGGCTTCGCTTGATTTCGCATCCAACGACTACCTCTCCCTGAATTCCAGCGGAACGCTCCTTGAGATTCTTAAGACGACTGCGGCCGGCTGGCAGGAAAGTGTCGGGAGTACTGGCTCGCGTCTGCTTCGCGGGCATTACGAAGCGTTCGAGCGCGCGGAAGCGGAGTTCACAAAGTTCTGCGGCGCCGCGTCTTCGCTTCTGTTTCACAGCGGCTATGCGGCGAACGTCGGCGTCATCGAAACTCTGATCTCTTCGGATGACACAGTCTTCTGTGACCGCCTCTGCCATGCGACCATCCTCGACGGCATTCGGCTCGCGGGCGCGCGCCGTTACTACTTTCACCACAACGATTTCACTCACCTTCGCGACCTGCTTGGAAAGCGGGAGAGACGCGGCCGCACGTGGATCATCACGGAATCGATCTTCAGCATGGACGGAGACAGTCCCGATCTTCGCGCGCTTGCTGAAATCGCGGATGAATTCGGCGCAATGCTTTATCTCGATGAAGCGCATGCCATTGGCGTCCGCGGAAACACGGGAGCGGGGCTTGCGCACGAGGCAGGTCTCTCGGAACGATTCGATGTGATTGTTTTTCCCTGCGGAAAAGCGCCGGGACTCATGGGGGCATTTGTTTGCGGCGCGCCGGAGCTCCGTGCGACTTTGATCAATCGATGCCGCTCTTTCATTTTTTCAACGTCTCAGCCGCCCATTCTTGCGGAGATTCTCCGTCAGACTGTGCAGCGGATCACGGTGATGCAGCATGAACGAAATCATCTTCATCTTCTGTCGGAACACCTTCGCGCATCTCTGGCACGCGGGGGATTCGACGCGGGCAAAAGCAATTCGCAGATCGTGCCGGTCATTGTCGGAAAGGAAGACACTGCGATGTTCTGGATGAACGAACTTCTTTCAGCGGGAATCGACGCGCGCGCGATTCGACCTCCCAGTGTTCCGGAAGGAACCTCCCGTCTGCGCATCAATCTTCAAGCGGGCCATTCCATCGAAGATGTGAATCGTCTCTTAAAAGAGCTTTACAGACTGTCGGGAAAATCGTTTGAATCAAAGTGATGGCACGCAAACCGGAAGCAGAGTTCGATGAATTCTCGCGCGAGGACGCTCCGGAAGAAAAGGCCCTCCGCCCTGCCAGGCTTGCGGACTTCATTGGCCAGCCGCTCCTGAAAGACCGCCTGTCTGTTTCGATCCGCGCGGCGCTGCAACGTAAAGAGCCCATCGATCACGTGCTTCTTTCCGGTCCGCCGGGCCTCGGCAAAACAACGCTCGCTTCCATCATTGCAGCGGAAATGGGCGGCCGTTTCCATTCTACGAGCGCTCCGGCCCTCGCAAAGCCCGGTGACCTGGCGCGTCTTCTGACGCTCCTCGAAGAAGACGACGTGCTGTTCATCGACGAGATTCATCGTTTGAGCAGGCAGTGCGAAGAGATACTCTACCCGGCCATGGAAGATGGTTTCATCGATTTCATTGTGGGCGAAGGGATGGGCGCGCAGAGCGTCAAGGTACCGCTCAAGCCCTTTACGCTGGTCGGGGCTACGACGCGCTCCGGTTCGCTTTCTGCGCCTTTGAAGTCGCGCTTTGGCATTGATCTAAAACTGGAATTTTATGGCCTGCCGGAACTCAGTGAGATCGTAAAGAGATCAGCAGGGTTGCTTGCTGTAAAAATTTCTGACGATGCGTGTGCGGCGATCGCAGAGCGTGCGCGCATGACGCCGCGGGCGGCAAACCGTCTTCTGAGGCGCATTCGCGATTACGCGACCGTTGAGTCTGTTGCGTTGATTCGTCCGGATTTCGCGCTGGGAGCTCTCGAGAGACTGGGGATTGATTCCCTGGGACTGACAGAACTCGATCGCAAGCTCCTTGCGACGATTCTCGAACGCTACAACGGAGGGCCCGTAGGAATCAAGACGCTCGCAAGCCTTCTCGACGAAGAAGAACACACGATCGAAGAGGATCACGAGCCGTTCATGCTGCGGATTGGTTTATTGGAGAAGACGCCGCAGGGGCGCATGGCGACAGAGAAGGCCGCCGCGCATCTCGGGATCGCAAGAAAGAAACATGAAGCTGAGCAGAGCTTATTTTAACGACCTGCTGACCGCGCCTCCGCCTGACGAAGACGGTCGAAGGCTTGTGTACTCCGGGCTGCCGGTGTACATCGCTTTGTCGCTCGCAGTGTTCATGATGTACGCGCAGGCCCGACGACTTGTTTTTGTAGATATGCCCTCTTTTGAAAAAGAGATGGGAGTGCAGCCGAAAGAAGAGAAGATCTATCCGGTTCTCGTTGAACAGGATTATCGGCCGAAGCCGGAGACCGAACAGTACCGGGCTCTGTCCGATGTATCGGCTCAGGGAAAAGGCTTTCTCACGCTCAACGAAGGCTTTCACACGCTCACGAAGGATGATCGCCTTTCGCTGGCTGCGGCATCGCGGGGCGGATCTTCGCAGTCTTCTGACACGACTTCGCATGCCGAGGGCATCGGCGGCAATCAAGGCGGAAAATCCGCAGCGTCCGCGCAGGGTACATCGGGCGATGATTCACAGTTTCGCATTCCCATGAACTATCGCTTCCAGCAGGATTTCGCTCTTCGTTATGACGGAACCGAGCGATTGTCTCTCGCACGCCAGGAGCTCGCGGGTTTCCGCTACTTCCAGCGCATGATCCGCCAGATTGAGGAAAACTTTTCCCCGCCCGGGTTGAATTACGCCTATCGGGACATGGCGGGCGAGGTTTCCAGTCAGCCGATCATTCCTCAATCGGTGCAGGTTCAGTTCCTCCTGGACCGCGAAGGAAACGTGCGTGACGTGCGCAAGGTTTCGAGCATCGGCCAGAAACCGGTCGATGACGCGTGCATCAACGTTCTGAAGGGACAAAACTTCGGAGTTCCTCCGCCGGAAATCTTCGCGCAGGGGAATATCTTCGGAATCAATTTTATCTTTCCGCCTATGTTGAATCGCTGATCTTGCCGCAAATATGCGCGTAACCGGTTTCCTCTCCCTCTTGATCCTTACCGCTTTCTTCGCCGACTGCAAAAAGAAGCCGGCCGCCCCGGAAGAGTTTCGTTACGTCGCCGCTTCCTCCGGCCTTCGCCTGCGAAAATCGCCCGACCTGAAAGCAGACAAGATTGCCACGATTGGAAACGGCGGCCGCGTGCGCGTGATCGAAGCCGGCGAGCCAATGGAAGTCGACGGACTTCGGGACCGCTGGCTGCAGGTAGAGTTTGGAAGTCAGAGAGGCTGGGCCTTCGGCGGATACCTTACAAAGCCGACGAAAAAGAGCGATTCCGCTTCTGAGAAATTCATGGGATACTGGCACGGAAAGTACGAATGCAAGAACGGCGACCGGACGCATCTCGTCATCCATCCGGACGGCACGTACAACGGCTGGCTCGCAGATGCCGCAGGCGCCCAGTGCACGGGTCACGCAATTCAAGGCACGTGGAAAATGGAACAGAAGAATCTCTGTTTTGTTGATCCGGACCGGGCCTGTTTTGATCAGGCCAAAGGGATCTTGATGGCAATTGTGGACACCGGCGCTCTCCGCGAATCGGGCGAAATTATTTCACAAATGAAACGCTGAGCCAGAGGCCATTTCCCGAATCCATCTAAGAATACCTTGCCCCATTCCGTGACGCAGCAGCCGGAACGTTAGCCGGCTTTGCGCAGGGTGTGTTCTTCGCGAGAAAGAATCACTCGGCCGTTCTGTTCTGAGAGAGGCAAATGCTCCGGGACGCCGATCGTGCCGATTCCCGTTCTGCGCAGAAGCACGTCGCGGATATTTCGCGTGAGTTCGTTCTGCACAATGTAGTTCAGTTCGCCGCGATAGTAGGACTCTCCGTTCGCAAGAACGGCCGCAACTTCCTGGTCCTTTTCTGACAGCATGCGGTCTGCAACCAGTCCGTAGCGCCCAATGAGGGTCTCAATTTTCTTGCGGTCGTGTTTTCTTTCGAGGAACAATTTCTGTTTCAGAAGCACCTGGGTTTCAAAATCACCTGTGCGAAGCGGCGTACGGTCCGTCGCGCATTTCCGGAAGGATCCACCGAGATACGCTGCAATTGCGTCTACAGCCTGTTCCGCAAGATGGCGGCTCGTCGTGTACTTCCCGCCGAGAACTGTAAAGAATCCGGGACGGTCTGCGTGGGTTTCGATTTCTGTCTTGCGTGAAGCGGAGTAAGAATCCAGGGTTTTGGATTCTTCGACGAGAGGACGCAGTCCGCCGTAGACGGCCAGTACGTCAGCGCGGCTGAGCTTCGCGTTCAGTCCATGCGCGACATCATCGATCAGACCTTGAATCTGTTCTTCCGGCACACGGAATTGATCGGGGTGTCCTTCGTAAATCGAGTCGGTAGTGCCGATCAGGCTGAACTCGCGCCATGGGATGATGAAGAAGTGCGAGCCGTCTTTTCTATGCAGAACCACCGTTTGATCGCCCGCAATGCGCCGCGTGACGAGATGGATTCCCATAGATCGTATGATCTTCTTTCCATTCTCATTGCTGCTTGCGCGGTCCACGAGATCCGCCCATGGGCCCGCAGCATTTACGACTGCTTTCGCGCGGAAGCTATGAATCGTTTTTCCGTGAACGTCGCGCGCCTGAACTGAATAGGAGCCGTCTGCGCCGCGAGCAATGGACTGGACTTCCGTGTAATTGCGCGCAGACGCTCCGCGTTCTACGGATGAGAAAATGAACTCCGCGCAAACCCGTTCCGGTTGAATGTTTTGATAGTCATAGTAAACATAGGCGCCCTGCAGACCGGCCGGGTGAAGTCCCGGCTCGGCCTGCAAAGCTTCCTCCCGGGAAAGCCACCGATGCCCTGGAAGGCGAAGATGGCGGGGAATTCCACGGTTTCTGTCAAAGGAGAGCAGGTCGTACAGCCAGAGTCCGAATCCAAGCGCAAGCCGGCCAGGTTTCGCGCCCTTGTAGACGGGGTGAAAGAACGGCATGGGTCGCACAGCGTGCGGAGCGAGTTTTGCCAGCAGCCGGCGCTCGCGAAGGGATTCGCGGACCAGACCGAATTCAAGATTTTTCAGATATCGCAATCCGCCGTGAATGAGCTTGCTCGTCGCCTGCGTCGTTCCCGATGCGAAATCCCCCTTTTCAAGGAGAAGGACGTTCATGCCTCGCAACGTGGCGTCCCAGAGGATACAGGCTCCAGAAATGCCGCCGCCCACTACAATAAGGTCGAATTGCTTTTCCATGCTGACACCGTGTCAGCGTATTGCCACGGCGTCAAGTCAAAAAATGACACTGCGTCATTCTAGCCTTTCTTGCCCAGAAGTCCGTGCAGGACCAGATCCCGCATGATCATTACGTCTTCAGGGAATTTCAGGTTCCCTTCCCGGAATCCGACCGCAATCCCGATCGCGATGGCGCGGAGCAGGAATGCCATTTTATCCGGGTCCTGTTTCTGAAACTTGCCCGCATCCATGCCGGTCTTGTAGACCTGGGAAATCGGCTTTATGACGGCTGCGCCGGCTTCCTCGAACTCCTTGCGAACTTCCGGTCTGGATTCTCGGAGAAGGTCGTCGCGATTCGTTACGAGCAGATCGAAGTATGCGTGGTTCGACATGTAGAACGTGAAGAAGACGAACGCGCACTTCACGAGATTTTCCATCGGATCGGTTGAGGCGTTTTTCAGCGCCTGAGCGTATCCTTCGTGCAGCTCGCGCATGCCGATCGTCAGAAGAGTCGTGTAAATCTCTTCCTTGTTTTTAAAATACAGATACAGAGTAGCGCGCGAAAGCTCCAGACGATTCGCGATATCTTCCATGATGATCGCATCGTAGGGTTTTTCGCGGATGATCTGTCTTGCGGCCTCGAGGATGGATGCCCGTCTC
>CAZUJO010000153.1:0-8402 GCA_964619995.1 uncultured Leptospiraceae bacterium | reverse complement strand
GCCGCATCATCGGGTCCGGAATCTTCCGGACGCCCTCCTCCATCTTTCTTCTCGTTGGATGCGGATCCCTCTTCTATGGTGTCTGGATTCTCGGCGCTGTCGTCTCGCTGATGGGCGCATTCTGCATCATGGAAATGATCGCAATGATGCCGCGTTCCGGCGGCCCCTACGCATTCCTCAAAGCCGCCTATCCTCCGGTCTGGACCTTCCTGCGGGGCTGGGCCATGTTCTTCGTCGCGGAGACCGGAGCGATCGCGGCGGTCGCGCTCGTTTTCTCTGAGTATGCGGAGTACCTGTCCCAGCAGACGGGCGGCCCGTTATTCGGCATTACCGGAAGGACGATTGTTGCCCTGGCTCTGGTATGGGCGCTCACGGCGGCAAACTGCTTCGGAGTTCTTTTAAGCGGACGCCTGCAGGTAGTCTTCAGTTCGGCGAAGGTGCTGGCTCTCCTGGCTGTTATCGTGGTCGGCATTTCGTTTCATCCCCGGCCTGAACTGATCGCCGCGCGATTCTGGCCGGAAAGCGCGGGCTGGGAGACCTTCTTCGCCTTCTTTGCCGCGATGCGTTACGGCTTTTTTGCGTACAGCGGCTGGGAGGGAGCCACCTATGTGGCCGAAGAGGTCAAAGATCCCAGGAAAAACCTGCCCCTTTCGCTTCTTCTCGGAATCTCCGGAGTTGCGCTGCTTTATCTTGCGGCTAACACCGGTTATTTGCTCCAACTCAGCGGTCCTGAAATCATCGAAGCGCGAAAATATATTGCAGCAAACGCAATGCAGAAGGCGATCGGCGCAGCGGGCGGCATTCTCATCGCGATCGCTGTGATGATCAACACGTTCGGAAACGTCGGAACTCAGATCCTTGTGAAGGCCCGGACCTGGTATGCGATGGCGCGCGACGGCCTTTTCTTTTCGTCTCTGAATCGCCTCCACCCGCGATACGACACACCGAACCGCGCTCTTGTCCTGCAGGGTTTCTGGGCCAGCGTTCTTCTGATCTTCGCAAGTCGTCATTCAAACGCCTATGAAACTGTGATTGATTTCTTTTCTTTTACAGGGGCGTTTTTCAACGTGCTTACATTTGCAGCTGTGTTCATTCTGCGGAAAAAATTTCCGGATGCGCCGCGGCCGTTTCGAATGCCTTTCTACCCTCTGCCCGCAATCCTCGCGATCATTGTGTATGCGATCCTGATGGTATCTGCTCTGGTTACCGCGCCGCTCGCATCCCTTGCCGGATGCGCGCTCACCGCGACGGGTCTGGGTTACTACTTTTGGCCTGGTCGCAAAAATCGCGAACAGGCCGTAAACAATTGACGGAGCCTGGACGCTTCAGCGTGTTGCAACTATGCAGGCTGCAGCTCTTCCCGAAAATGAACTCGAGCGGCTTGCATCTCTCCATGCCTCAGGGCTCCTGGATTCAGAGGCAGAGCTGGAGTTCGATGAACTCGTGCAGCTCGCAGCGCAAATCTGCAGCGCGCCGATCGCTCTCGTAAGCCTCGTCGATGAAAACAGACAGTGGTTCAAATCAAGAATCGGCTTAACCGCAACGGAAACGCCGCGCGAACAAGCCTTCTGCGCGCACGCAATTCTGCTGCAAGATGTTTTTGTCGTGGAAGATGCATCCCGGGATTCAAGGTTTGCTGACAATCCCCTTGTTACGGGAGACCCGCGTATTCGGTTTTACGCAGGCGCTCAGCTGCAAGATCCGGCAGGATTGAAACTTGGAACGTTATGCGTCATTGATCGGGAACCTCGGAGATTGACGGAGGCTCAGACCGCATCCCTCAGAATTCTCGCAAAGCAGGTGTCCCGGATCATTGCCCTTCGCATCCAGGACAGAAAGATGACTGCCGCGGAAAAAGAGGCAGGGAAACGACAGAAACTGTTTGAGAGTTTCTACTCAATACTGCGGGAAGGAATCGTCTACCATCGCGCAGACGGAGCTATCGAATATTTCAATCAAAGCGCTCTGGCAATTCTCGGGTTGACCGAGGCACAGCTTCTCGGCCGCGATTCGTTTCATCCCGAATGGCGCACCATCAAAGAAAACCTCGAGGCATTTCCACCGGCATCCCATCCGGCCGCCCGTTCACTTCGCGGCGAAATCTGTACGGGCGTCATCATGGGCGTACATCGACCGGGCGGCGAGCTGCGCTGGATTTCCATTAATTCTGCCCCCATCCTGGATGCGCATGGGTCAATTTCAGGGGCATGCGTTTCCTTTTTTGATATTACCCAGCAAAAGGAGCACGAGATCGCGCTGCGAAGCGCAAGGGATCAGGCCCGGGCTGCGGATCGCGCCAAGTCAGAGTTTCTCGCAGTGATGAGCCATGAGATTCGAACGCCGATGAACGGAGTCATAGGCATGACTTCGCTGCTTGCGACCACGCAGCTCGATGACGCGCAAAAGCGATACGTCGACGTGATTCAGGAAAGCGGGCGCCGGCTCATCCGCGTGATCAACGACATCCTTGACTACACGAAGATGGAAACCGGAACGCTCGACCTGGTGGACGAAGTGTTTTCGCCGTATACGCTCCTGAACTCCATTGTGGACTTGTTTACGCCCGAGGCCGAAGGAAAGCGCCTGCGATTCGCGGCAGATATCGCGATTGCAAGAGCAATTCAGTTGCGCGGCGACGCAGACCGGTTGAGGCAGGTCGTCCTGAATCTTGTGAGCAACGCGGTAAAATTTACAGGCCAGGGGGAAGTGCGGCTGTCCGCTCGTCTCGAAGACGACCGCCTCTTCGTAGCTGTCGAAGACACCGGAATCGGGATCGCCGAAGGAAAAATGGATCTGCTTTTCAAGCCGTTCAGCCAGCTCGATGCAACGAAGGCGCGCAAGTATGGAGGAACAGGCCTGGGTCTGGCCATCTGCTCGCGCATTGTGCGGGGGATGGGCGGCGACATTGAAGTTGCAAGCTCGGAGGGAATCGGAACGAAGGTCTCCTTCTGGGTGCCTGTGCAGATGACGACGCCGGCCGATGAGCCCGGAACAGCGCACGCGTCGCCGATTGCGTTTACAGGCAAACGGATTCTCATTGCGGAAGACGACATCATCAATCAGGAATTGATTTGCACCATGTTGAAAAAACTGGGGGCCAGTTACACGCTGGCTGAAGACGGAAGAACAGCCCTTGAACTCGCTGCCGCGTCCCGGTTCGATGCGGCCATCGTTGACCTTCACATGCCCGAAGTCGACGGACTCACCGTTATGCGCTCTATTCGAAGCAGGTGGCCCGACGTGCTGATCATTGCGGCAACTGCCGCGGCAGGCGAGTCCGACCGGGCGCAGTGCGAGGCTGCCGGCTGCAATGCCTTCTTGAAAAAGCCCTTTGATCTGAACGCACTTTCGACTGCTCTGGGAGGAGCGTCACATGCTTAAGAAGATTTACGATATACTCTTGATTGAAGATGACCCGGTTACCATTGAAATCGTACAGGATGGACTGCAGAGATTTAACTTTCACGTCTTTTCGGTCGCGGACGGCCAGCTTGCGGTTTCGAGACTGCGCTCCACGGCATACGATGCGATTCTGTGCGACATCATGCTGCCACACCTCGACGGCTTGAACGTTCTTGAAAGGTCAAAGGACTCCATCGCAACAACGCCGGTCGTGATGCTCACGGCCCTTTCGGATAAACAATCCGTGATGCGGGCTCACTCTGCGGGAGCCGCAGGCTACCTGCGCAAACCCTTTACAATCGAGCAGCTGGTGGCTAAACTTATGGAGGCCTGCCGTCTCACAAAAGAGGACTTGATTGAGCGCAGACAATTTCCGTTTTCGTTTCACGTCAACCGTGAGGCGGGCGGAACGCTGACAATCAAGATCACCGGATGTCCTGCGGGGAATCCACAAAAGGAAATCAGTTCACGGCTTCACGATGCAATCCTCCGTGCGCCTCAGATCAAGCGGGCGCGAATTGATGTGGCCGCTGAACTTGCCTATGATGCGAGGGGAAGTGAATACCTGAACACGCTCGGAATGCTTTTACAAAAAGCGGGCATTCCGCGGTCGGATATTGAGTTCTGCGGACCATACTTTAGAGAGCAGCGTGTAGAGATTGGCGAGTTCCGGGGAAACTGGAATGTGAAATTATAGTTAGTTGAGTTTTACATTTATTAGGCTTTCTGTACTATTTCACTTGCCGACTTCCGACCCGGTAAACACTCTTGGCCGGGGGAAATCATGAAACAAACGATCCGACACGCATTGATCTGCAGCTCCATCTATTGGATGGCCGCCTGCCTGGGGCATGCAGGAAAAGGAGAATCGGATCTTGTGCCTTTTGCGGCGCTTGCCGGGCTCATCAGCAAGAGCGGAATGCCCGCGCCCATCAATGCTTCCTCTGCGCCCAGTGTCAGCCTGTCAGCAGATGCCGGACTGCCATCAGACGTAATCAAAGTTCAGGAATCGGCCGTGCAACTTCCGCAGCAGATTGAAGGAACATTTGTGCCGGTTGGAAAGGTCTATGATGTGGGTCCGGACACACAGGGGCAGCCCATCCCCGGGAACCTGTATTTGCCGAATAACGGTGTGGCGAAGTTTGTATACTCTTACGATGCAGACGAACTGGAGTCCGGCGGATTCCTGCAGGAGTTCGCGGGTTTCTACTACGACAAAGGCCAGCAGGCCTGGCTGCCTGTTGATAAGCTTGAAGTGAACGCTTCCGCGCGGACCGTTACCGTTTACACACGCCATTTCACGCCTTTCGTTCTCACAGCAATTCCTGCTGCGTCAGGCGGCATTGCTGACGCGCCCGCATGCATTGCTGAGGATTTTCCATCCGGAATCGGTGGAACCGGAGGTGCGTTGTTCACAGTCGTTGACACGGATTTCAAATACTACCAGGACCGCAGCTACACCATCAATCGTACCGGTGGATCCTTCGATAAGCTGGGCTTCAATGGCGCGCTGGCCATCTCAACCTGTAACGGGGATTCGACGTGCGGAAGTTTCGCGAAGCACAAAATGAACACCGGAACGAACTACATCCAGTTCACCGCCCATACCAACATTGATCTCTACCTGATGTACGATACACGAGGCGGAACGGACCAGTATGACGACACCCAGGACGCGCCGTGGATCAAAGGATCCGGTTTCGTAAACACCGGAGAATTCGTCGGAACGAGCGACGCAGTCGGGCAGTACCGGGTATACAAAAAGAGCTATAACAAAGGCGATCTCGTCAGTCTAGATGACAACCGCGCCGGAGTAACGGCCAGCGGAATCCAGACAAATTACTGGGTGGTTATCAAACGGCAGGGTGTTACGGGCGCTGAACCGGCAGCAAAAACCTGCGAAAAGAAACCCTCCCTCAGTCCAGTTCTCGCTGTTTCGAACCCGCGCGCTGCACCGGGAGCCGACAGGATTGCGCTCGGGTTTCAGACTCCCGATGATGAAGATTTTGCGGGTGTGGTGATTCGCAGAAGCACAACGGCAGCGCCTGCGCGGATTGGAGACGGCATTGCTGCAACCGGAGTGGCTCTCTCACCCACCGGCTATCGCGACGAATCTCTCAAACCGGATACAACGTATTTCTATACTATCTTTGCCCTCGACAAGAACGGATCTTACGGACCGGGCGTGAGCATTGCAGCCACCACGGGGCAGGACACGGACGGCGACGGCTTGTCCGATGCGTTTGAAACCACCTATACATTCGCCTCCGGCAGCAAAGCGGATCCGAACAATGCAGATACGGACGGGGACGGAATCCCGGACGGGCAGGAATTTGCGCAGGGCACGGATCCGACTGTGCCCGACCAACAGAAGCCCGTTATCACGGCATTCCAGACCACGGCATCGAGCCCGACCAACGATCCCTACATTCCGCTGTCCGTTGCCGGGTCCGACAACACGGCTGTCACCGGATGGGCGATCACCCTCACCGACACGCCGCCGGTGAGCTGGGGCGATCTGTGGAAACCGGCTGCTCAGACGTACTATCAATTCGCGCGCGCAGGCGATCATCAGTTGTATGCATGGGCGAAAGATGCAGCCGGAAACGTGAGCGCGGCCCTCGCTCCGATTGCTGTCGATCTCGAAGGCATCAACGAAACCCGTTATGCGATCGTGAGTGTGGCGGGAGCGAATACCATTGATGTGTTCAAGGTTGATCCGGTAAATGGAACCCTGCAAAGCATATCCAGTCTTCCATTGCCATTTGTTCCTGGATTTCTAAAGCTCCATCCTAATGGAAAATTCCTATATGCCCCGAAGAACGAACTGACAACAGAAGTTGCTGTGCTCCATTTTGACGGGTCAAGCGGAGCACTCACATTGGCGGGAATTCGAGATACCGGCGGTTCCTACCCATACGAAGGCAGCTTCGATCCTACCGGCAGATTCCTGTATCTACCCTGTGAAAACTCCGGAACGCTGTCCTGGCTGAGCATCGATCAGAATACAGGTGACTTGACCTATCTTGGGTCGATCGGCACTGGATCGCATCCGGTTTCAGCGCTCGCGACCACAGGAAATCATTTGTACGTGGCGAACCGGTACGGCGATGAGATCTGGCATTACACACTGGATGGTTCGACTGGTGCACCCTCGGCGCCTTTCAACGCGGCCACGGTCTCTGCTCCTTACACACTGCAGCTGGCTCCCGATGGCGCCCACGTGCTGGCAACCAGCTACATTTCAAGCAGCACAGGCGATCAGCCGGCGACGGCCTTCCTGATCCAGCCCGGCGGCAGCCTCACCTCAACTGGATCGCAGATAGCCGGCCGGGGTCCGGCAGCGCTCGCTCCACACCCAACGGGACGATTCATGTATGTCTCGAACCTTCTCGCCAGCGATATTACGCGTCTGGCGCTCGATACGAATGGAGTGCTGAGTGCTCCGCAGCATTACAGCTCTCCGGCAGGGCCCGTCGGAATTGCCGTGCATTCAAGCGGTCGATTCCTATTCGTTGCTGGATACAATGCGAACAAGGTTTCGACTTTTCGCATCGACCCGCTGGATGGCTCACTGACCGAAACAAGCTCTGCACCCGTCGCGGGAAACGCGCATTACATTGCTCTGCAAGATCAGCACGACGGAAATGACCCGCCGGTCGTAAACGCAGGTTCGGACCGCTGGACAAAGGTCGGCGATTCGACAGCGCTGCACGGTCACAATACGATGGATCCTGACGCAACGCGATGCAACGCAGATTCCAGCAAATATGCTGCAGCGTGGTCATTTGTGTCGAAGCCGGCAGGATCGGGTCTGAACGACGCGTCTATTGTCAATGGAAACACGCTGACCTCTGCCCGTTTTATTCCCGACGTTTCGGGAGATTATAGATTGCGCCTATCGTTCACGGATGACCCTGGTTCCTGCCAGGGGTCGGCCAAGACGCGCGCGGCGGAAGTTGTGATTCACGCAGGCTACCAGCATACGCAGTCTGTGGATTCTTACGACACGCTGCCTTCAGCGCCAGGACTCGCTCCTGAATTCCGCAATACAGGAACGCTGGATGAAGACTGGGGCGGTGACATGCTCTGGGCAGTGACGCTGAAAGCAGATCCAGTGCAATATCTCGTCTGCCAGTCTCTTCGAAATTACTTCAACAATATTTGCAGCAATCCTGCAAGCTGGGGAAATCCGTACGCGGCGATTGCTGCCTGCGCCATCCGCAATTCCATGAACTGCGAAGCCCAGTTTGACCTCGTCTACAGCATCATCTGTATGAGTCCAGAGGCACATCGTCCGGATGCGCAGCAATTCTGCGAGCTTGTAGCAGAGACACGTCCGAAGATCCTTATCAACGGCACGCATGTGCGCGTGGATATCAATCGGGGCCATTTCTGGGTCCATGGAAGATGGCGGACCCACTACAAGGGCTACTGGCAGTACTGGGCTTACAACTGAGCCCGGTCAGCCTTTCTCAAACAGCGCGCGGAATCTCTGAGCCATCAGAGGTCCCGCGCCGGCCTCTTCGTGCTTGAAGTAGACGTAGACCTCCTTCCATTTCTCCGAACGAATCTTCTTCACCCAGGAAGAAAGGTTCGCATCGTCATACGATTCATGGCGGAGGCGCACGTAACCTCTTGTGGCGGTTGACACAAAAGGTTCGCCTTCGACCTCACCGTCCGCATAGGCAATTGCGATGTCTCTTTCGGAAAGAATCCGGTACACCTCGTCGCAAAACCAATCCGCGCTCCGAAACTCAATCGCACAGAATACTTCAGAAGGCAGCGCAGCAACGAATGCCTTCAACCGCTCTTGATCCATTTTCAGATACGGCGGCAGCTGGAACAGCACCGGGCCGAGCCTTGTTCCAAGATGTTTCAACTGACCAAACAAATAAGACAGCGAATCATCGGACTGCTTCAGGCGTTGATGATGAGTGATCTTCTGCGAAGCCTTTATGGAAAATCGAAACGATTCGCCCGTTTGCTCAACCCAGGTC